>NZ_JBJURM010000039.1:0-47020 GCF_046097995.1 Rhodococcus sp. 5A-K4 | reverse complement strand
CTTCGTTCATCACTCGCTGCGAATCGGCAACGAACGGGACGGCGCCGAACGCAGAACAGACGATGTCGAAACTCTCGTCGGCAAATGGCAGGAGTTCCGCACTTGCCTGAATCAACGGGACTGCCGGTCCGCCGGCATTCATCGCGTCCAGCCCGCGGGCGAGCATCCCCATCGAGATGTCGAGACCGACGGCCCGAGCACCGTGTCCGGCGAGCCATCGGGCACACGGCGCCGAGCCGCAACCCACTTCCAATATGTCTTTGTCGACTATGTCGCCGAGTAAGTGGTGATCGCCCTCGTGCAGCCCTTCGGGGCACCAGACGAATTCACCTTCCGCGCTGTTCACGCCCAGAAACTCGCCGTGGGTTCGGTGGTAATCGTCGGCGTCGGCGTCCCACCACGCACGGCTGGCACGGTCGCTGGCACTGGAATCGACACGGACCCGGCCGACACCGCTGGTGCCGAGAATGGAATTGGCGGCGGCATGGCGCTCGTCAGACATGAACAACACAGTAGAACGGGCGATGCGGGCGCAGGGTACCCGGGTTTGCCCGGCAAGATAGCCGACGCGTAGTCTTACTCACGCGAGTGTCTGTCATCCGACCGATTGTCTATACGGGATCTTTACCAAGGTCTCGGAATCAGTTGGACCGAGGGAGCTCGCGGTGCGCTTCCGTGGTGTGGAATGTGATCCGGTATTCGGTTGTTCGTTATTGATGCAGCTGGGTACTTCGATCTAGTACTTCACAAAAGTACTTCCAACATTTGTACGCCACAGTTGCGCATCTCGTCCGACAAAATCCATCAACCGACCACAACTCGTCCGGAGCAATTCAACATATGCCCTCCACAACCGTCACCTCGCCGCAGGTTGCCATTAACGACATTGGCTCCGCCGAGGACTTCCTCGCCGCCATCGATGCCACGATCAAGTACTTCAACGATGGCGACATCGTCGAAGGAACCATCGTCAAGGTCGACCGCGACGAGGTTCTGCTCGACATCGGTTACAAGACCGAAGGTGTCATCCCTTCTCGTGAGCTCTCCATCAAGCACGACGTCGACCCCAACGAGGTCGTCTCCGTGGGAGATGCGGTCGAGGCTCTCGTCCTCACCAAGGAGGACAAAGAAGGTCGACTGATCCTGTCGAAGAAGCGCGCTCAGTACGAGCGTGCCTGGGGCACCATCGAGGAGCTCAAGGAGAAGGACGAGGCCGTCAAGGGCACCGTCATCGAGGTCGTCAAGGGCGGCCTCATCCTTGACATCGGTCTTCGTGGCTTCCTCCCCGCTTCGCTCGTCGAAATGCGTCGCGTCCGCGACCTCCAGCCGTACGTCGGCAAGGAGATCGAGGCCAAGATCATCGAGCTCGACAAGAACCGCAACAACGTGGTCCTGTCGCGCCGCGCATGGCTCGAGCAGACTCAGTCCGAGGTTCGCAGCGAATTCCTGCACCAGCTCCAGAAGGGCCAGGTCCGCAAGGGCGTCGTGTCCTCCATCGTCAACTTCGGTGCATTCGTGGACCTGGGCGGCGTAGACGGTCTGGTTCACGTTTCCGAGCTGTCTTGGAAGCACATCGATCACCCGTCCGAGGTTGTCGAGGTCGGCACCGAGGTCACCGTCGAGGTTCTCGACGTCGACCTGGACCGCGAGCGCGTCTCCCTGTCGCTCAAGGCAACGCAGGAAGATCCGTGGCGTCAGTTCGCCCGCACGCACGCCATCGGCCAGATCGTGCCCGGCAAGGTCACGAAGCTGGTTCCGTTCGGTGCATTCGTGCGCGTCGAAGAGGGAATCGAAGGCCTCGTTCACATCTCGGAGCTCGCTGAGCGCCACGTCGAGGTTCCGGACCAGGTTGTCGGCGTCGGCGACGATGCACTCGTCAAGGTCATCGACATCGACCTCGAGCGTCGTCGTATCTCGCTGTCGCTGAAGCAGGCCAACGAGGATTACAACGCCGAGTTCGATCCGTCCAAGTACGGCATGGCCGACTCGTACGACGAGCAGGGCAACTACATCTTCCCCGAGGGCTTCGATCCCGAGACCAACGAATGGCTCGAGGGCTTCGACAAGCAGCGCGAAGAGTGGGAGAACCGCTACGCCGAGGCTGAGCGTCGCCACAAGATGCACACCACTCAGATGGAGAAGACCGCTGCAGACGAGGCCGCTGAGGCTGCCACCGCTGCTGCCGGCTACTCCTCGGAGACGGCTGCTGCAGACGATGCTGAGGCTCCGGCTGCTGCCGGCTCCGCTCCGGCAGAGTCCGCTGGCGGATCGCTTGCCAGCGATGCGCAGCTCGCCGCACTTCGCGAGAAGCTGTCGGGCAACGCATAAGGATTACCGCTTGATCTGATCAAGCGAGATCTGTGAAGAACCCCGTCCCTGCACTTGCAGGGGCGGGGTTCTTTCTCGGTCAGGTATCAGTGGCACGCGAAGAATTCAGTGAGTGAACGCAAAAATGACCGGCACCGTAGGGTTGCCGGTCATTTTTTACTTCGTGAAAAAACTCAGTTTGCGGGAGCAGGCACCCAGTAGGTGGCGGTCGCTTCGGCTGTGCGCTTACGCATCGATGCGAAGCTGTGTCGGCCTTGGCTCACGAGCATCGTGAACCACGTACGACGGTGCTCTGCCAGGGCAAAAGCAACTTCGGGAAACTCTATGCAGTGCACGCCGTTCGGCATTCCGAGGCGGTGCTGACCGTGATGGTCGCGATCTGCTCGCATGGCGTCCACTTTCTCGAGAAGGTGCAGGTACAGGTGCGTTCGCTAGAACATAACCGCACGGTCACCGAAATTGTGGTATTTGAGCCTCGAACGCCCCGGCGTGTTCGATCGGTAGGCGTGTCTCAATCTCTCGGGCGCGGAGATGAGAGACTGTCGAGTGTGTTGAGAGTAGGCCTCACTGGAGGCATCGGAGCCGGTAAGTCGACAGTGTCGAAAATCCTCAGCGAACTGGGAGCCGTCATCGTCGACGCCGACCTGATCGCCCGAGAAGTGGTCGAGCCCGGTACTCCTGGCCTTGCCGCTCTGGTCGACGCATTCGGCGACGGGATTCTGTCGGAGGACGGCAGCCTCAACCGCCCCGCGCTGGCCTCGTTGGCGTTTGCCGACGACACGTCACGCGGAACTCTCAATGGCATCCTTCACCCACTTATCGGTGCGCGGACGATGGAGCAGATCTCGTCTGCACCGTCGGATGCAGTGCTCGTTCAAGACATTCCGCTGTTGGTCGAGGGTTCGATGGCGCCGGCGTTCAACCTGGTCGTCATCGTCTACGTCGACGAGGAGGAACGAGTTCGACGCTTGGTGGGCTCACGCGGCATGCCGGAATCCGACGCTCGTGCGCGCATCGCAGCGCAGGCACATGACGATCAGCGTCGTGCGGTTGCCGACGTGTGGCTCGACAACAGCGGAGAGCCGGGTTCACTCGACGACGTGGTCCGCGACCTGTGGGCGAATCGACTTGTACCTTTCGAGAAGAACCTCCGCGAGCGCACGGTAGTACGTGCACTGCCGGAGCTGGCTCCAGCTGACCCGTCGTGGCCGGCACAGGCCGAACGGATCATCGGCCGGTTGTCGCTGGCGTCCGGCGACCGCGCGCGCCGTATCGATCACATCGGATCGACCGCGGTGCCTGGTCTCGATGCCAAGGACGTGATTGACATTCAGATCACTGTCGAGCACCTCGGCGTTGCCGACGACCTCGCGGAAGATCTGGCCGCTGCCGGGTTCCCCCGGATCGAGCACATCGTCGCCGACGACCCGAAACCGTCGTACCTCGGTGGTGAAACCGATCCGGCGGTGTGGGCAAAGCGGATTCACGGCAGTGCCGATCCAGGGCGCCGCGCGAACATTCACATTCGGGTGGACGGTTGGCCCGGTCAGCAGTTCGCGATCCTCTTCCGCGACTGGCTTCGCGCCGATGCGTCGGCGCGTGCCGAGTATGCAGAACTCAAGGTCAAGGCAGCCGAGAGTGCCGCAGGCATCGACGACTACGCCGCTGCGATCGACGCCTACCTGGGAGTCAAGACGCCGTGGTTCGACGCCGCTTTCCACCGGGCGTGGGAGTGGGCCGAGAAATCAGGCTGGTCCCTCTAACCGCTCAGCGCCACGTGACCGGCATGCCCACAGAGGTGAGCCAGGCGTCGAGATCGTGACCGTGGGCGGCGATGCCGTCGATAGCGCGGGCCGCGTTCAGCATCGCGCGCTCTGACGTCTTCGGGTCGAGAATCCCGGCGGTGTTCGCCTCGAGCAATTCGTCGACGTCGAGCAATTCGATGCTGCGTCCGGTCTGCACGATCAGGTCGAGGTAGTGGTCCTCGGATGTCCAGACCTGCTCACCGCGGGTGAAGTCGCCGATGTCGACATAGAAATCCCAGTCGCGGACATGCTCTGGTGTGAAGTGGAAAATCGATGCTCGAATTCCGAGTTCGGGAATGATCCAGGACTCCAGGTAGTGAAACCGGGGATGGTCGGCGTGGCGCGCCATGTACAGCCCCCACGGTTCTTCGCGGTAGTGCTCGACCGGGCGAACGAAACCCTTGGGATCGACGTTGGTGCGAGCTGCGATGTCGAAGGTTTCGACCTTCGGCCGGTGAATGTGGGGACGTTCCTCGCTCATGGTCGAAGAACCTACCGCCGAACTGCATTTTCGGCTGAACGCGGACGAGCAGGCATTGTGTCGGTGGGTGCGCCTACCCTGGTTTCATGGCGTTTGCTTCCGAACATCCCGTGGTCGCGCATTCCGAGTTTCGGCCGGTTGGTGACATCGAGCGCTCAGACGCGCGCTTCGAGGTCGTCAGCCCGTACGAACCGGCAGGCGATCAGCCGGCAGCTATCGCCGAGCTTGAAAAACGGATCAATGAGGGAGAGAAGGACGTTGTCCTCCTCGGTGCGACCGGTACCGGTAAGTCCGCGACAACAGCGTGGTTGATCGAAAAGCTGCAGCGCCCGGCTTTGGTGATGGCTCCGAACAAGACCTTGGCGGCTCAGCTCGCGAACGAGCTTCGGGAAATGCTTCCCAACAACGCGGTCGAGTACTTCGTCTCGTACTACGACTACTACCAACCCGAGGCGTACATCGCCCAGACGGACACTTACATCGAGAAGGATTCGTCGGTCAATGACGACGTCGAGCGGCTTCGCCACTCGGCAACGTCCAGCCTTCTGTCACGACGGGATGTGGTCGTGGTGGCCTCGGTGTCGTGCATCTACGGCCTCGGTACACCGCAGTCGTATCTCGATCGCTCGATTCAGCTCGACGTCGGTGTCGAGGTACCGCGCGACGCGTTCCTCCGTCTGCTCGTCGACGTTCAGTACAACCGCAACGACATGGCGTTCACGCGAGGTTCGTTCCGCGTGCGCGGCGACACGGTCGAGATCATTCCTTCCTACGAAGAGTTGGCGGTCCGCATCGAATTCTTCGGTGACGAGATCGAGGCGCTGTACTACCTACATCCACTGACCGGGGACATCGTTCGCCAGGTCGACACGGTTCGCATCTTCCCGGCGACGCACTACGTCGCCGGTCCTGAACGCATGGAGCGTGCAGCCAAGGACATCGAGGCGGAACTGGAAGAGCGACTCGCGGAACTCGAGGGCAAGGGCAAGCTTCTCGAAGCTCAGCGTCTGCGCATGCGAACGCAGTACGACCTAGAGATGATCAAGCAGGTCGGATTCTGCTCCGGCATCGAGAACTACTCGCGCCACATCGACGGCCGTGGCCCCGGAACTGCCCCCGCAACTTTGATCGACTATTTCCCCGAAGATTTCCTGCTGGTCATCGACGAGTCACATGTGACCGTTCCGCAGATCGGCGCCATGTACGAGGGCGATATGTCGCGCAAGCGCAACCTGGTCGAATTCGGATTCCGGCTACCGTCGGCAACCGATAACCGCCCTCTGACTTGGGAAGAATTCAGTAAGAGGATCGGTCAGACCGTCTACCTGTCGGCGACGCCCGGTAAGTACGAGTTAGGTCAGTCCGGCGGTGAGTTCGTCGAGCAGGTGATTCGCCCGACCGGATTGATCGATCCCGAGGTCATCGTCAAACCCACCAAGGGGCAGATCGACGATCTCGTTCACGAGATCCGTGAGCGTGCCGAACGTGACGAGCGTGTGCTGGTCACGACGTTGACCAAGAAGATGTCGGAAGACCTGACCGACTACCTTCTCGAACTCGGAATTCGCGTCCGGTATCTGCACTCGGATATCGATACGCTCCGGCGAGTCGAGCTGCTCCGGCAGCTCCGCCTGGGCGAGTACGACGTGTTGGTCGGCATCAACCTCCTGCGTGAGGGACTCGACCTCCCCGAGGTGTCGCTGGTCGCGATCCTCGATGCCGACAAGGAAGGCTTCCTTCGTAGCTCCACCAGCCTCATTCAGACGATCGGTCGAGCGGCTCGAAATGTGTCCGGCCAAGTACACATGTATGCGGACAAGATCACCGCATCCATGGCGCAGGCCATCGAGGAAACCGAGCGGCGACGCGAGAAGCAGGTCGCCTACAACGAGAAGATGGGCGTCGACCCACAACCTCTACGCAAGAAGATCGCGGACATTCTCGATCAGGTGTACGAGGAGGCAGAGGACACAGCGGCGTCCGTGGACGTCGGTGGTTCGGGTCGCAATGCGACGCGTGGTCGGCGTGCGCAGGGCGAGGCCGGTCGTGCGGTCAGTGCGGGTGTGTACGAGGGGCGCGACACCAAATCGATGCCTCGGGCCGAATTGGCAGATCTGGTCAAGGAACTCACCGATCAGATGATGAACGCTGCACGCGACCTTCAGTTCGAGTTGGCTGGGCGATTGCGAGACGAAATCTCGGATTTGAAGAAGGAGCTCCGAGGGATGGACGCCGCGGGTCTCAAGTAGGTCGCCTCGCGTGGGTTCGTGCTCTCGACCGCTACGGTTTCAGGTATGGATGCACAGACTGCAGGCAAGACCGCGCGGACTCTCGAACTTCTCCACTCGTTGGCGTACTTCGTCCCGGAGACGGAGAAGGAGCTTGTCGGCGTCGGGTTGGAGCCCGGCCGAATGGTGTACTTCGCGGGGCGATCAGCACCGCTCGGCGCTCCACCGGCGACTGTCGTCACGGCCACCTTCTTCAACTTCAATCCCGAACTGATCGCCAGCGTCATCCCACGTGCCTGGGAATTGGCAAGGCCCACAGAGGTTGTCGCCGCGCGGTATCGGGCAATCGACGCGGCGTACGTCCGCCTGTTCGGTGCGGACGTGACAGGATCGGCAGACATGGCCGAGGCCGCCGAACTCGTGTCGATCGCGGCTCAGAACATACCCGGAGTGGACGGCCGCCCCCTGTACGCGGGTTGGGCGTCGCTCGACTGGCCGACCGAACCGCACCTGCGTTTCTGGCACGCGCTGACACTGCTGCGTGAGTATCGCGGCGACGGCCACATTGCGGCTCTTCAGACCGCGGGATTGAACGGCCTGGACGCGTTGATCACGCACACCGCGACGGGAATCGGGTTTCAGCGTAAGTTCGCGCAGACTCGCCGCGGATGGTCGCAGGAACAGTGGGACGAGGCCGTCGAGAGTTTGAAGGACCGCGAACTGCTGGATCGTTCGTCCGGTGCACTGACCGAGGACGGGCAGGAACTGCGTGACGTCGTCGAAGACCTGACTGACGACCTCGCTTTGGCTCCGTGGGATGCGCTGGGTGAGGAGGGTGCCAAGCGGTTGCTGGAATTGGCGACGCCGTGGCGTACCGCCCTGGTCGAGCAAGAAGTTTTTCCGGCGGCGCTGTTCGGGCCCCGCTTCGGCAAACTTCGCTGAGTGGTCACCGCCGCACAAATGTGTCTGTGACGAAGAATCACATTCATTGTGGGCTTGTGGCGTGTACTGCAAATAACACTATCCGCGGCACAATCCCGCTAATGTCAGCGCAGCGGTTGTCGAGCGGGCGCAACAGCGTTGCGCCCGGTGCCGGCCGTACCGTCCGTCCCGTAACCATGGAGGAATGAATGAGTGCCTACCGGACCGTTGTCGTAGGAACCGATGGCTCCGAGTCGTCACTGAAGGCAGTCGACAGAGCTGCCGCCATTGCCAGTGGCTCGGACGCTCAGCTCGTCATCGCGTGTGCGTACTACCCGGCTGATCCCAAGGACGTGAGCGCTGCCGCTGATGCGTTGGGTAACGAGGCCTACCAGGTCACCGGTTCCGCTCCGACCTACGAGATCCTTCGCACCGCTCGTGAGCGCGCACATGCCCAGGGTGCAAAGGATGTTGTCGAGCGCGCTATCGTCGGCGCTCCCGTCGAATCGCTTCTCGCTTTGCTCGACGAGGTCAAGGGTGACTTGCTGGTCGTCGGAAATCGCGGATTGAACACACTGACCGGGCGTCTGCTCGGATCGGTGCCTTCCGATGCGGCGCGCAAGGCGACATCCGATGTCCTGATCGTGCACACCGTTCGCTGACCTACCGGCAGTAGTCGGCCTCGGCCGCATCGACGAACACTTCAGCCAGCTGATCGGCGCTGGGGGGCGTTGTCGATGCGGCCGAGTCGTTTCCGGTGGTGACCATCGGTTCGCTCGCGCCGTTCAGCGATACCGTCCGCAGATTCGCGATGATCATCGCTCGATCCGTGCCGGCCGCGAGTTGCTGGCAGACGCCGTCACCGAGCGCCTGCAACATGTCGTCGGAAAAGGCGGGCTTGACCCCCGTAGACGCGAGCGCCGCCCGCAACCGTTCGGCATCGTCTACCGGTTTTTCGGTCGGTGCGGCAGCAACGGCAGCGATGTCGTCGCTTCCTGCAGCAGCCGTTGAACTCGAATCATCCTCTGAACAACCGGCTGTCACCGCCGCAAGCATCCCGACACCGATCACCACGCGAGCGATCTTGCGGATGGGTGCGGCGGAACTTGCGGGCAGGCCAAGCACGAGGGGTCATTCCTTCAGTCGTCGACACAAATTGGGGTGACACCACGATTCGTGGTGTCACGCACGAACCTACTCCGTGAGGCTCACGAATCGAAGGCCTACTCTGCTGCCGCGACGCCGTCGAGAACCGCGGGGAGCGACTCGACGTGAATGATGCCGAGCCTCTGGGTAGCGCGGGTCAACGCGACGTAGAGGTCGTTCATTCCGCGTGGTGACTCGTCGAGAATGTCGGCAGGTTCGACGATCAACACGGTGTCGAACTCGAGTCCCTTGACGTCCTTGACCGACAGGACACTTACGGTCTCACTCGCAATGCCCGCCAGATCGGCAACGACCTCGGAACCGGCGATCACTGCGGTGATACCGGGATGCGACTCGGACTCGATGCAACGGCGCACGGTCGATTCCAATTCTTCGGCCGTGGTCTTGAGTGCCCACGGCGCGAATCCGCTGTCGCGTACCGACCGGGGCACGGATTGCTCCGGGTCGATCTCTTCGAGCACACGGTGCGCGACATCCATGATCTCCGAGGGAGTTCGGTAGTTGACGGTCAGTTCGGTGAGCTTCCAGCGCTTGGCGACGTAAGGCTCGAGAATCTTCTGCCAGGACGAGGTTCCCGCGGGATCACCGGTCTGAGCTGTATCGCCGACCAACGTCATCCAGCGATTCGGTATGCGCCGCATCAGCATTCGCCACGCCATTTCGGAGAGCTCTTGGGCTTCGTCGACGATCACGTGACCGTAGGTCCAGGTTCGGTCGCCGGCAGCGCGTTCTGCCGTGGTCTGGCGCTGGCCCTGATCGTGGCGCTGGGCGAGTTGGCTGGCGTCGATCAAGTCGTACGCCATCAAGATCTCGGGGTCCAGCTCGTCTTCGAGATCCTGTGGTGCAGAGCCGGTGAGGATGTCGAGGGCGCCCTGGGCGTCGGCGATCTGCGCGCGCCATTCACGTTGTGCGCGTTCGCGTTCGGCGGCATCGTCGACTCCGAGGATCTCGGCCAGTTCATCGAGGAGGGGAGCGTCTGCCGCACTGAAACCCGGTCCGACGCTCTGCAGAAGCTCGTCGCGTTGGGCGTCGTCGAGTTGCGGCGCTGCCTTGGCCAACCTCGCCGGAGAGGTCCACAGTTCCGCGAGGATTTGCTGCGGCGACAATTCAGGCCACAGCTTTCCGATGGCGGACATGATGTCCGCGTCCTCACGCATCTCGTCGCGAATGTCGGCGATGTCGTCCCGACTGAGGAGTGAGCCGCCGTCCACGAGGTTGCCGCCGATGAGTTCGGCCATCTGCAGTGCCAACGCCTCGATGACTGCTGCCACGAAGATCGGGCGCGCCAGGTTGTGTGGGCGACGCGACGACCGAGCACGTCCGCGAGCCTTCGTGACAGTCTTGCGATCCAGCTTCAAGTCGTACGTGTCGAATCGAAGGGTGATCGGCTTCGACGGGACTTCCTGCCGATCCCGGACGGCGTTCTTGAGTACGTCGAGGATCGCGAGGGAACCCTTGATCTCACCGGCGGCGAGGGAATCCGTTCGAGTCGCACGCACTCCGGGGTACAGGTCCCCGATCGTCGAGAGCAGAACTCCGGTCTCACCGAGTGAAGGAAGGACCTGGCTGATGTAGTCGAGGAACGTCGCGTTCGGCCCGATGATGAGAACACCGGCCTTGGCCAGTTGCTGGCGGTAGGTGTAGAGCAGGAACGCGGCACGGTGAAGTGCGACCGCGGTTTTGCCGGTGCCCGGACCGCCCTGGACCACCAGAACGCTTTTGTGCTCGGAGCGGATGATGGCATCCTGCTCACTCTGAATGGTCTCGACGATGTCGTTCATCTGACCCGTACGCGCTGCGTTCAGAGCGTCCAGGAGTGCGCTCTCACCGGCGACGCCACCGGCTTCGGTCACCACGCCGGCGGCTCGGGCAGCGTCGAGGTCCAGGTATTCGTCGTTGATTCCGGTGACTGTTCGGCTCCGACTGCGGATATGGCGTCGTCGCTTGACGCCCTCAGGTGCCGCGGGCGTCGCCAGATAGAACGGGCGTGCCATCGGAGCTCGCCAGTCGAGCAGTAGCGTTTCGTAGTCGTTGTCGGTGTCCAGAATTCCGAGTCGGCCGACGTAGCGTCGCTCGTCGTCGAAGTCGATGCGTCCGAAACACATTCCGTTCTCGGCTGCGTCGTACTTGGCGAGATCCTCGGTGTACATGGCATTGAAGGATTCGCGTTCACTGCGTGCTTGCGGGGTTCCGCCGGTCTCGAGGAGGACCGTGCTCAAGCGAGTTTGGGCATACTTTCGAAGATCGTCGAGACGGGAGTACAACATCGTCACGTACTGCTGCTCGAGCTCTTGCTCGTTCAGTGACGGGTCCGCGTCGGGCAAAGGATCTCCTAGGCTTGATGAGAAATTCACGCGCTGCAAAAGCGCCAAGACAGTCTAGTTCCCCCAGATGAACTGCCGCATAGATACAGGTCAGGCCACCCGAAGGTGGCCTGACCGTGTCTTCGGTGCACTCAGTGCGTCAATTCGTCCTTCTTGGCGCGAGCCTTTTCGAGCGCCTTCTCGGCGCGCTTTCGGGCACGCTTACCCAGTACCTCGGTCTGCTCCGACGCCGTTTCGGCCCACTCGTTGCTCTTTTCGAGCGCGAGTTCGGCGAACTCGGAGCTGCGCTTGCTCGCCAGCTCTGCCAGTTCGGCGCTGCGCTCGCGTGCGGTCTCGGCCAGTTCGGAGCCGCGCTTCTGCGCGACTTCGAGGATGTCCGGGCCGCGTTCTTTGGCGACCTCTCCGAGTTCCGCGGCACGCTTGCTCGCGATCTCCGCGAACTCGGAGCTGCGCTCCTTGGCAAGTTCGAGCCAATCCGTGCCGTGCGCCTTCGCGGTTTCGGCAAGTTCGGAACCGCGTTCGGAAGCCACTGACAGAGCGTGTTCGACGCGATCGCTCGTGTGATCGGTCTGCGATGCGACCAACGGAAGTGCCGCGGCGATAGACGCCTGAGCCTTCTTCGCGGCGCGGCGGCCACGCCAGCCGAGCGACGGCTTGCCCTCGGTGTCGACGGACGCGATCATCAGTCCGCCGAGCAGGCTGACGTTCTTGATGAAGTTGGTCCGCTGCATCGCTCGCAGTGACGGATCGGTTTCGTTCCAGAAGTCGTGACCGGCAAGCGTGGTCGGTACCAGGCTCCCCGCGAGGACCAACGACGCGAGGCGCGGCGCCTTGCCGGTGGCCAGCAGGGCACCGCCGCCGATCTGGACGGCGGCGTTGATCTTGACGAGTGTTTCCGGATCAGCAGGCACCTTCTGCGTCACTGCTCCTGGCAGCGTCTCGACGGATTTGTCGATCAGCGGTGACGCTTTGGCTGCTCGCTGAGCGGGGTTGCGCAAAGCATCGATTCCCCCGGCGATGAAGATCGTGGAAAGCAGTGGACGAGCAATTCGACGTACCAGCATGTTTCAAGCCTCCCGATGTAGGTTCGTTTTCCACCCTAGCGATCTCACAAGGAATTGGTCCGGTTCGGCGATCCCGCGACGCCTGACCCGGTTGACGGATTCCTGGTCGCCGAAGCGCGCTGTACTGCGTCGATGACTTCTCCACCGATCCGGACACACCGTTCTGAAGTATCCGTTACCGCGTATCCGCATACGGCGTGTTCGAAGGTGTCACACAATGCGCACCGTTCGAGCACGATGGTGTTGTGACCACGAAGGTATCGCTGAGCCGACGCCGTCCGTGGTCTTCGATTTGGGTGCGGCGCCAGCTGCGACTCCAGGGGCGTGGGCCGCTCGCGTGGATGCGATCAACGCCGAAGCGTTGCGCTGTTTTGTCACCGATTGGAACGACGATCCCAACTTCGTCGTTCTGGATTGGCAGCATCCGGGCTACACCTTCGACGCGGAGGCGCATGCTGCCGCGAAAGAGTTGGCGGAGTGGCGTGTCCCGATCTATCCGAACGGCGACTACTACATATTCAGTCGAGACGACTTCACGGAAGGGACCTTCGGCCATCCGTGGGAACGCACGCTGTGTGTGTTCGGGGAACGGATGGTCGAAGGACTCGGCCGGACTCTCTCGACCTGGCTTCCGCGACTTCGCGTCGACGGTGAACAGGTCGACGATGAACAGGTCGATAGTCAGGAAGTCGGCTAGCAGGGTCCAGTACGGAGCAAGCGGAACGTCACCAACCGCGCTCGCGCCATTCCGCCAAGTGCGGGCGCTCGGTACCCAGCGTCGTGTCCTTGCCGTGCCCGGGGTAGACCACAGTCGCGTCGTCGTACCTTCCGAACAGCTTGTTTTCCACGTCGTCGAGCAGGGAAGTGAACTTCTCGGGGTCGGCGGTCTTTCCGACGCCTCCGGGGAAGAGTGAGTCGCCGGTGAAGAGGTGAACCTGCCCGTTCGGTTCGGTCAGAGCCAACGCAATGGAACCGGGCGTGTGGCCGGACAGGTGAATGACGTCGAGGCTCAGATTGCCAACTGTCACCTTGTCACCGTCTTCGAGGAGTACGTCCGGGGTGACGGGAAGGACCTCCGCGTCGAGAGGGTGAGCGGCGGTCGGCACCTTGGTGGCAGCGTGGACGTCCTGCAGAGCCAACCAGTGATCACCGTGTTGGTGGGTGGTGACGATGGAATCGAAAACAGGTGCTTCCTGTTCGATGAGCGCAATGATCTTCTCGGCCTCGTTGGCCGCATCGATCAGGAGAGATTTCCCGGTCGCGGAACAGACGACGAGGTAAGTGTTGTTGTCCATGGGGCCGACCGACATCTTCGTGATGACGGCGCCGTCGACTGTGCGCCGCTGAGGGGCAGAATCGGGGGAGACCTGACCGGTGTAGGAGTCGTCGATCACGATGGGCTGATTCGTCATGAAACGCAGGCTACCTTCGAATAGGGGCAGGTAGAGCGATGGGCTCGCCTGGTGAGAAAAACGTGTCGGTGGCTCGGCCTACGATGACGATCGCTCGAGGACTCGCGTTTGCGAGGCCACTCGAGACTTCTCCGGGGGGACGGCCCCGGACGATTGACAATGAAGGGAATTGGTGTGGCGGATCGCCTGATCGTGCGGGGTGCGCGTGAGCACAATCTGCGAGGAGTCGATCTCGACCTCCCGCGAGACAGCCTGATCGTCTTCACCGGGTTGTCCGGCTCCGGCAAGTCCAGCCTCGCGTTCGACACGATCTTTGCCGAAGGTCAGCGTCGCTACGTCGAGTCACTCTCGGCATACGCGCGTCAGTTCCTCGGTCAGATGGACAAGCCCGATGTCGATTTCATCGAGGGTTTGTCGCCGGCGGTGTCCATCGACCAGAAGTCGACCAACCGCAACCCCCGTTCGACGGTGGGCACGATCACCGAGGTCTACGACTACCTCCGGCTCCTTTATGCCCGCGCAGGTTCTGCGCACTGCCCGGTCTGTGGTGAGAAGATCGCACGTCAGACCCCGCAGCAGATCGTCGACCAGGTGCTCGAGATGGAAGAGGGCATCAAGTTCCAGGTCCTCGCACCGGTAGTCCGTACCCGTAAAGGCGAGTTCGTCGATCTCTTCGATCAGCTCAACACCCAGGGCTACTCGCGCGTGCGCGTCGACGGAGTCGTCCATTCACTCGCAGATCCGCCGAAGCTCAAGAAACAGGAAAAGCACGACATCGAAGTAGTGGTCGACCGATTGCAGGTCAAGGCGAGCTCGAAGCAGCGCCTGACCGACTCGGTCGAGACCGCACTTCGATTGGCCGAAGGCATCGTGGTCCTCGACTTCGTCGACCGCGAGGAAAATGCACCTGATCGCGAGCGTCGTTTCTCCGAGAAACTGGCCTGCCCGAATGGCCACGCACTCGCGATCGACGATCTCGAACCGCGCTCGTTCTCCTTCAACTCGCCCTACGGCGCCTGCCCGGAATGCACCGGCCTCGGTATCCGCAAGGAGGTCGACCCGGATCTGGTGGTTCCCGATCCTGACCTGAGTCTCGAAGACGGTGCAATCGCGCCGTGGTCGATGGGCCAGAGTTCCGAGTACTTCGGACGCCTGCTGTCCGGCCTCGGCGACATTCTCGGATTCGACATGAAGACGCCGTGGAACAAGTTGCCGGCGAAGGCCCGCAAAGCAATCCTCGAAGGCAGCGAAGAGCAGGTGCACGTCCGGTACAAGAATCGGTACGGCCGTACCCGTTCTTACTACGCGGAGTTCGAAGGTGTGATGCCCTTCCTGCATCGCCGCCTCGAGCAGACCGAATCCGATCAGATGAAGGAACGCTACGACGGGTACATGCGCGACACCCCGTGCCCGGCGTGTGGTGGTGCTCGCCTGCGCCCCGAAATCCTGTCGGTAACTATCGCGGCGGGAGACTTCGGCAGTAAGTCCATCGCCGAGGTCTGTGAACTGTCGATCTCCGATTGCGCGGATTTCCTGAACAGCCTCACTCTCGGTTCGCGTGAAGAGGCAATCGCGGGTCAGGTCCTCAAGGAAGTTCAGGCGCGCCTCGGCTTCCTGCTCGACGTCGGCCTGGAATACCTTTCCCTCTCGCGAGCCGCGGGCACGTTGTCCGGTGGCGAAGCCCAGCGAATTCGCTTGGCAACGCAGATCGGATCCGGACTCGTCGGTGTGTTGTACGTGCTCGACGAGCCGTCCATCGGCCTGCACCAGCGTGACAACCGGCGACTGATCGAAACCCTGACGCGCCTGCGCGACCTCGGCAACACGCTGATCGTCGTCGAACACGACGAAGACACGATCCGTACATCCGACTGGGTGGTCGACATCGGACCGTACGCCGGCGAGCACGGCGGCAAGGTCGTCCACAGCGGACCGTACGAAGAACTGCTGACGTGTGAAGAGTCTTTGACCGGGGCCTACCTGTCGGGTCGCAGCTTCATCGAGGTTCCGGCCATTCGTCGGCCGGTGGATCGCAAACGCCAGGTCACGGTCGTCGGAGCTCGCGAGCACAATCTCGACGGCATCGACGTAAGTTTCCCGCTGGGTGTTCTCACCGCTGTCACCGGTGTCTCCGGTTCGGGCAAGTCGACGTTGGTCAACGACATTCTCGCGACCGTCATGGCGAACAAGCTCAACGGTGCACGCCAGGTGCCTGGCCGTCACACACGAATCAACGGTCTCGATCAGCTGGACAAGCTCGTGCAGGTCGATCAGTCTCCGATCGGCCGGACTCCGCGATCGAATGCGGCGACGTACACCGGTGTGTTCGACAAGATTCGAACCCTGTTCGCGGCCACCACGGAAGCGAAAGTCCGCGGTTACCAGCCCGGCCGATTCTCGTTCAATGTCAAGGGCGGACGCTGCGAAGCGTGCTCCGGCGACGGAACCTTGAAGATCGAGATGAACTTCCTGCCGGACGTGTACGTGCCCTGCGAGGTATGCCACGGCGCTCGGTACAACCGCGAAACGCTCGAGGTCCACTACAAGGGCAAGTCGATCGCCGAGGTACTCGACATGCCCATCGAGGAAGCAGCCGAGTTCTTCCAGCCGGTCACCTCTATTCACCGGTACCTCAAGACGCTGGTCGACGTCGGACTGGGCTATGTCCGACTGGGTCAGCCGGCTCCGACCCTGTCCGGTGGTGAGGCGCAGCGCGTCAAGCTGGCCGCCGAGTTGCAGAAGCGGTCCACCGGTCGCACGGTGTACATCCTCGACGAGCCCACCACGGGTCTGCATTTCGAGGACATCCGCAAGCTCCTGATCGTGATCAACGGTCTGGTCGACAAGGGCAACAGCGTGATCGTGATCGAGCACAACCTCGACGTGATCAAGACGTCGGACTGGGTCGTCGATATGGGGCCCGAAGGTGGATCCGGCGGCGGAACCGTTGTGGCGCAAGGTACCCCGGAGGACGTTGCCGCGGTCCCCGAGAGCTACACGGGCAAGTTCCTCAGTGAGGTTCTCACCGCACAACACGCGCCCGTCAAGGCCAAGCCGATCACCAAGAAGCGTGCAACGAAGGCAGTTGCCGCAAAGAAGGCGGCGCCACGGAAGAAAGCTGCTTCCGTGAGCTAGTAGAAGGTGAGCAAGTAGAAGTCGGTCAGTGATGCCGGGTCGGAATCCGATCCGGCATCACTGCTTTGTCGATCAGGAAGCGGCGGCCTCGAGGATCACCTGGGCGACGTCTTCGGGGCGCGACCACATCGGCCAATGGCCGGTCGGGAGGTCGACGTACGTCACGGGGAGTTTCGCCAGTTCGGCGGCCATCGGATGACCTCCGTCTGCCATCTGGGCAATCACCGCGGACGGGAACGTGCTGCAAACGACGGTTGACGGCACCTGGTAGCGCTTTTCGTTCGTCAGGACAATCGGCTCACGCGCCGGCCCGGCCGGTTCGGGGACGGCGTTGGCGCGAAACGCCTCGAGAGCCTTCTCGTCGAGTCCTTCGAGGCTGCTGCCGTCTGCTTCAAGTTCTGCCCACGTCGGCAGCGGTATCTCGACGACGTCAGCGGCCAGATCCGGTCGCAGCGCCGCGCCGTCGGGCATGGGACCTGAATCGACGTAGACGATCCGCGCGACCCGATCCGGGATGCGATCGGTTACCGCGTATCCCACCGGGCCGGCGCCGCTGTGCACGACCAGGACCGTACGTTCGTCTGAATCCGATACAGCGTCGATGACTGCGCGGACGTGGGCGTCGAAGGTGACCGCTGATCTATCTGCATCGACGGCGTCGAGTCCGGGCAGCGTCAGGCTGGTCACGCGGGTGGTGTCGGAGCGCTCGAGGTGGGGGAGGACTGCGTCCCAAGCCCATGAGCCGAGCCAGAATCCGGGAACAAGAACGATGTGAGTTTTCATGGACTCACTGTGCAATCAGGTTGGTGACAACAGAGTGTCACCAATTATGTCACTGTTTGGTATCGAAATCTGCGACACTGGTGAACGTGAATCGAGCTGCGAGATTGCACGCTCTCGTCGAAGAGCTTCGGCGACAGGGCGATCGAGGGGCTACGTGTTCCCGATTGTCCGAGGAATTCGGTGTCACCACCCGGACGATCAAGCGGGATATCGAGACTCTGATGATGTCGGGCGCGGCGATCGAGGCGCGCTCGGGCCCCGGGGGTGGATACCGACTCGTAGGTCGCGCCACGCTACCGCCGGTCAATTTCACTGTTCCGCAAGCAGTTTCAATCGCGTTGGCATTGACGGCGGCCGGTGACGCCCCGTTTGCGCCGGACGGACGAGCAGCTCTGGCGAAACTGCTCGACGTGATGGACGAGGAGAGTCGTCGTAAGGTCGCCGAACTCGGTGGCCGTGTGTGGATTCGCGGCGACGGCGGGGTAGTAGCGGATTCGCGCACGAACCGGCGGGCCGTCGAGCAGGGGCTCGAACAGAGTCGCGTCGTGTCGTTGCACTACGTGGATGGGGACGGTGCGGAGACGGTGCGGGCAGTTGAGCCGCACATTCTGGCGCAGGACCGTGGGCAGTGGTTTCTCATCGGCTGGTGTCGCCAGCGCGACGCGGTGCGGTGGTTTCGACTCGATCGAATGCGTCGGGCCACGCTCACGAACGATCACTTCACACCACGGGATTCGACCCTGTTCGGCCAACCGCCCGAAGACGCTCGGCCTGTAGCCCCACGAAGGTGACCTGTTCAGTCGATCATGTTGCGGGCTGCGGCAACGGAATCCGCGATCAGTTCGGTCAGGACTGCCATGTCGACGTCGCTCAGCCGTTTGACGTACAGGCAGCCCTTGCCGATCTTGTGCTTGCCGAGGCGCGCCAGTGTGTCGGTGTAGTCGTCGAAGTTCAGCGACAAATACAACGTGAGCGCGGTGGCCCTGGGGGAGAACCCGATCAGTGGGGTGTCACCTTCGTGGCCACTCGCATACCGGTAGTGCCGTGCCCCGAAACCGATGATGCTCGAGCCCCACATGACGGCAGGCTCGCCGGTCGCGGCCGACAGCAAGGAGATCAGCTCCACGCTGTCGGCACGCTTGCGGTCGTCGACGCGTGAAATGAATGCGTCGACGTCCTCGGGCGTCGGTTGGGTCTTGTTGGCGGTTGCCAACTCAGTAGACCGGACCGGTGAACTTCTCGCCCGGTCCCTTTCCTGGCTCGTCCGGGTGCGAGGAGGCCTCACGGAATGCGCGCTGCAGGGCTTGAAGGCCTTCACGGATGGGTCCGGCGTGGGGGCCGAGGTATTCGACCGACGCAGTCACCAGTCCGGCAAGCGCCGTGATGACTCGACGAGCTTCGTCGAGGTCCAGATAGGGACTGGAAGACGGATCGGCGTCGGAGAGGCCGAGTTTTTCGGCAGCCGAACTCATCAGCATCACTGCGGCGCGGCTGATGACCTCGACCGCGGGAACTTCGGAGAGTTCGCGGACGTCGGGGTTCGCGCCGTCGGTGTTCTGATCTGCCTCGAAGTTCTCACTCATGGTTGTAAGGATTCCATCAGGCCGTGGTGGTGTTGAATCGGGCCTCTCCCGGCAGCACTGGGAGCGGCACCGATTTCTTTCATCTGTGGCGACCTGTTACTCTTGTTGCAACGACCGCCTCCGACTTGTTCGGGGGCAGCAAGTGGAGTCCGACTCCCACCTCTGCGCGGCAGGTGAAACTGCAGTTCAGTGGTTCCGGTCACCTGTTATCGGAGATCAATTCTTCGTCAGGTTCCTCGCTCAGTCGAGGAGATAGGTTTCGGCGTGAGCTGGATCTTATGTGATCGGTCGACATCGGGCCCCGCGGATGAGCAATCATCACAGCGGGGCTTTTTTGTTGGGGTGCGGGCGGTACGGGCTGCGTGCGGTCATGAAGACCGCACCGTTCAACCTAGGAGGCCCCATCAGCACTGAGACCCGCATCAACGATCGTATCCGCGTTCCCGAGGTTCGTTTGGTCGGACCTGGCGGGGAACAGGTAGGCATCGTGCGTGTTGAAGATGCACTCCGCTTGGCCCTTGAGGCCGACCTCGACCTGGTCGAGGTAGCTCCTGATGCCCGTCCACCGGTCTGCAAGATCATGGACTACGGCAAGTTCAAGTACGAGGCTGCACAGAAGGCACGTGAGTCACGTAAGAACCAGCAGCTGACGGTCATCAAGGAGCAGAAGCTCCGACCCAAGATCGACGACCACGACTACGAGACCAAGAAGCGCAACGTCGTTCGCTTCCTCGAAGCCGGTTCCAAGGTCAAGGTCACGATCATGTTCCGCGGACGTGAGCAGTCACGCCCCGAACTCGGCTACCGCCTTCTGCAGCGTCTGGGAGCAGACGTCGCAGATCTCGGATTCGTCGAAACCTCGGCAAAGCAGGACGGCCGAAACATGACGATGGTCCTGGCACCGCACAAGGGCGCCAAGACTCGCGTCAAGGCGCAGGAGAGCGCTCAGGCGCCAGTGGCTCAGGCTGCTCCGCGTCCGGCTCCGGCCGCACCGGCTTCCAGTGAAGCAGCTCCGGAAGCACCGGCGACCGGCGATGCCGCTCCCGAGGCTCCGGCCAGCTAGTCGATTTCCCAAGATCCACCACGTAACAAGAACTGAGGACTCCATGCCCAAGATGAAGAGCCACAGCGGCGCCTCGAAGCGATTCAAGGTGTCCGGCAGCGGAAAGCTCATGCGCCAGAAGGCCGGCCGTCGCCACCTTCTCGAGCACAAGTCCAGCAGGGTTACCCGTCGTCTCGACGGTGTCGCTGTTGTCAGCCCTGACGACGCTCCGCGCATCAAGCGCATGCTCGGCATCTGAGTCGCCCCCTTACTGACCACCCGGGGCCGTACTTTCAGCCCCTAGATTGACAGGATTTTTCAAGTGGCACGCGTAAAGAGGGCGGTCAACGCCCAGAAGAAGCGTCGTTCAATTCTTGCTGCATCCAGCGGCTACCGTGGACAGCGTTCGCGTCTGTACACCAAGGCCAAGGAGCAGCAGCTCCACTCGCTCACCTACGCGTACCGCGACCGTCGTGCGCGCAAGGGCGAGTTCCGCAAGCTGTGGATCACGCGTATCAACGCTGCAGCTCGCGCAAACGACATCACGTACAACCGCCTCATCCAGGGCCTGCGTCTGGCAGAGGTCGAGGTCGACCGCAAGATCCTGGCCGAGCTCGCTGTCTCCGATGCCGAGGCCTTTGCCGGCCTGGTCGCACTCGCGAAGGCCGCTCTGCCGGCTGACGTGAACGCTCCTGCCGGAGAAGCAGCCTGATTCACGCATCACAGCAACGGCCCGTGGACCCGCTCACCGAGCGGACTCCGCGGGTCGTTTCTGCTGTCAAGCTCCTGCGCACAGCAGAACGACGCAAAGCAGGACGTTTCCTCGTCGAGGGCGAGAACTCGGTCACCGAACTGTTGAACGGTGCACTCTCGAACGGCGAGGCCCGCCCGGTACACGACCTCTTCTACACCGAGGACGCAGCCGAGCGCTATCAGCACGTCATCGATCGGGCGCTGACCGCTGGAGTTCGTGTTGCTCTTGTGACCGATCGAGCAATCAAAGCTCTGAGCGATACCGTCACGCCGCCCGGTCTCGTTGCCGTCAGCGATCTACTGGATGTACCGCTGAGCGCAGCCGTCCATCAGGAGACCCGCCTGCTCGCAGTGCCGGTCGAGGTCAACGAACCAGGTAACGCGGGCACCGTCATTCGCATCGCCGACGCAGTGGGTGCCGATGCGGCAATCCTCGCCGGTGACAGCGTCGATCCGCACAACGGCAAGGTCGTTCGTTCGTCGGCGGGCAGCCTCTTTCACCTGCCAGTCGTCCGCGATCGAGACACGGTGTCGGTGATCGAGCAGATTCGCGCAGCCGGCATTCAGATTCTCGCGACTGCAGCTGACGGCGAGGTCGATCTCGACGAGGCCGACGAGTTGCTGAGCAGGCCGACGGCCTGGCTGTTCGGTAACGAAGCTCACGGTCTCGATCCGGCGATCGCCGCACAGGCTGATCATCGGGTCAGGATTCCGATCCATGGCCGCGCCGAAAGCTTGAACCTCGCGACAGCGGCGGCAATTTGCCTGTACGCAAGCGCGCGGGTGCAAAATCGCGCCACCGATCACGGCTGAAAACGCACGCGAAGACCTCACGGAATCCCATTTGCGGAAGCCTGAGACAATACAAGAGCAGAGACAATGCTCGAGCGAGTTCGAATGCTCGCTCGCAGTACAAGAAGTAAGCAGTACAAGAAGCACGCAGTACGAGAAGTAAACCGAGAAGCGACAGGAGCGTCACAGCTGTGGCCAAAAATGAGGGCGCGACACCGCCGGAGGTCGACGCGAGTGTACTCACCGAAGAGGCGTTGACCGCTGCGGCTGAGAACGCCGAGAAGGCGCTGGCGGACGCCGCTGACCTGGACGCGCTGGCGCACGTCAAGGTGGAGCACCTGGGGGACAAGTCCCCGATCGCCCTCGCGCGCCGGGGACTCGGCAGCCTTCCGGGCAAGGAAAAGGCGGACGCCGGTAAGCGCGTCAACATCTTCCGCACTCGGATCAACAACGCGTACGACGCTCGTCGTGAGGTCCTCCTCGCCGAGCGTGACGCCGCGGTGTTGGTTGCCGAGGCAATCGACGTCACTCTGCCCTCCGATCGCCACCCCGTCGGGGCGCGTCACCCGATCAGCCTGATTTCCGAGCAGGTCGCCGACGTATTCGTCGCGATGGGTTGGGAAGTTGCCGAGGGTCCGGAGGTGGAGACCGAGCACTTCAACTTCGACGCACTCAACTTCTTGCCGGATCACCCTGCGCGCACGATGCAGGACACCTTCCACCTGGCACCCGAGAACTCTCGCCAGGTGCTGCGTACCCACACCTCGCCGGTGCAGGTCCGCACCATGCTCTCGCGTGAGGTGCCGATCTACGTGGTGTGCCCGGGCCGCACGTTCCGCACCGATGAACTCGATGCGACCCACACGCCTGTCTTCTCGCAGGTCGAAGGCCTGGCCGTCGACAAGGGCCTGACCATGGCCAACCTGCGCGGGACTCTCGACGCGTTCGCTCGTGCCCTTTTCGGCCCCGAGACGCGTACCCGTATGCGCCCCAACTACTTCCCGTTCACGGAACCGTCGGCCGAGGTCGACGTCTGGTTCGCGAACAAGAAGGGCGGCGCCGGCTGGGTCGAGTGGGGCGGCTGCGGCATGGTCAACCCGAACGTTCTGCGCGCCAGCGGTATCGATCCCGACGAGTACTCGGGTTTCGCATTCGGCATGGGCCTCGAGCGGACCCTGCAGTTCCGCAACGGTATCCCGGACATGCGCGACATCGTCGAAGGTGACGTGCGTTTCACGCTGCCCTTCGGTGTCGCAGGCTGACCGATCCGGTCCGCGGAACCTTCACAAAGACTTATCGACAAACGAGAGAGCTGAGCAGACGTGCGAGTAGCGCAATCCTGGCTGACCGAGATCCTGCAGCGGGCAACTCCGGACTGGGAGGTAACCCCGGAAGAGCTGGACGCCGGGTTCGTCCGGGTGGGACTCGAAGTCGAGGAACTCGACACACTCGAGGCGATCGACGGCCCGTTGGTCGTCGGCAAGGTCGTCTCCATCACCGAACTGACCGAGTTCAAGAAGCCGATCCGCTTCTGCCAGGTCGAGGTCGGCGAACCCGAGCCTCGCGGCATCGTCTGTGGCGCACGCAATTTCAACGAGGGTGACCTCGTCGTCGTTGCGCTGCCCGGCGCGGTGCTGCCCGGCGGATTCGAAATCGCCACTCGCAAGACGTACGGCCAGGTGTCCGACGGCATGATCTGCTCCGTCTCGGAACTCGGTATCGGCAAAGACCATTCGGGCATCTTGGTGCTCGAGCCTGGTACCGCCGAACCCGGCGCAGATGGCAACGAGTTGCTCGGTCTCGGTGACACGATCATCGAACTGAACATCACCCCGGACCGTGGCTACTGCTTCTCGGTCCGCGGTCTCACGCGAGAGCTCGCGTGCGGCTTCGATCTCGAATATGCCGATCCCGCTTCGGTTCCCGCGCACCCGGCTGAGGGTGAAGCCTGGCCGGTGCGCCTCGAACCGGAGTCCAAGGCTTCGCGTTTCGTGATGCGGAAGATCACGGGTATCGATCCGCAGGCAGTGAGCCCGTGGTGGCTGCAGCGTCGACTTCTGCTCTCGGGTGTTCGCCCGATCTCGCCGGCCGTCGACGTCACCAACTACGTGATGCTCGAACTCGGTCAGCCTCTGCACGCGTTCGATGCGACCTCGGTGCAGGGCGACCTGGTGGTCCGTCGCGCCAAGGCGGGGGAGAAGCTGACGACGCTCGACGACGTCGAACGCACGCTCGATCCCGAAGACGTTGTCATCGCCGACGATTCCGGAGTCATCTCGCTGGCTGCCGTCATGGGCGGCGCAACCACCGAGGTGGGAACGGCAACGACGGACATCCTCCTCGAAGGAGCTACTTGGGATCCGCTCGCAGTCTTCAAGACGGCGCGCCGGCACAAGCTGCCGAGTGAGGCGAGCAAGCGTTTCGAGCGCGTCGTCGATCCGGCGATTCCGCTCGCGGCCGTCGACCGCGCAGCCGCTCTGCTGGTCGAGATTGCCGGCGGACGGATCGAGCCGGTCCTGACCGACGTGGGCGATGTTGCCCCTCGCGCTGCCATTCGCATGGATATCGACCTGCCCGATCGTGTCGCCGGAGTCACGTACCCCAACGGCACCGCAGCTCGCCGCCTCACCCAGGTTGGCTGCAACGTCGAGGTCGGCGTCAGCGAAGAGGGACACGGCCAGTTGGTCGCGACGCCGCCGTCGTGGCGTCCGGACCTGGTGCAGCCTGCGGACCTTGTCGAGGAAGTTCTTCGCCTCGAAGGTCTCGAGCAGATCCCGTCGGTGCTTCCCGCTGCTCCGGCCGGACGCGGATTGACTCCGTCGCAGCGGCGTAAGCGCACGGTGTCGAAGGCCGTGGCTCACGCCGGTTACGTCGAGGTCCTTCCTCCGGTCTTCCTGCCCACCAACGTCTTCGACGTCTGGGGCCTCGACGCGGATGATCCGCGCCGCAACACCAGCAAGGTCCTCAACCCGCTCGAAGCCGATCGTCCGGAGTTGGCGACCACGCTGCTCCCGGGTCTGCTGGAGATCCTGGCTCGCAACGCTTCTCGCGGTCAGCGTGATCTTTCGCTGTACGGCATCGCGCAGGTTGTCCTGCCGGGCCCCGATACCAAGCCGGTGGATGCATTGCCGGTGGATCGTCGCCCGACGGACGAGCAGATCGCGAACCTGATCGCGTCGTTGCCGGCTCAGCCCGTGCACATCGCTGCAGTGTTGAGTGGTTTGCGTGAGCCGAGCGGCCCCTGGGGTCCTGGCCGTCAGGCCGAGGCTTCGGACACTTTTGCAGCAGTGCGGGTCATTGCAGCTGCAGCAGGCGTCGAGGTGGAACTGCGTGCGGCGCAGTACCTGCCGTGGCATCCCGGCCGTTGCGCCGAGGTTGTCGTTGACGGCAACGTAGTCGGTCATGCGGGCGAACTGCATCCGGCTGTTCTCGAGCGTGCGGGATTGCCTGCGCGCACTTGTGCACTGGAAATCGACCTCGACGCTTTGCCGTTGGTCGAGAACCTGCCGGCGCCGCGCATTTCGCCCTTCCCCGCAGTGCTCCAGGACGTGGCGGTTGTTGTCGATCGCGATATTCCTGCGGCGAAGGTCCAGGAAGCTCTGCGTTCCGGCGGCGGCGAACTTCTCGAAGACATTCGCCTCTTCGACGTCTTCGAGGGCGAGCAGGTCGGTGAAGGCCGCAAGTCGCTCGCGTTCGCGTTGCGATTCCGTGGTGTCGACCGGACACTGACCGAGGACGAGGCAAGCGCGGCTCGCGATGCAGCGGTCGAGGCTGCCTCCAAGGCCGTCGGTGCGCAGATGCGCGGCTGATTTACTCAACTGATCACAGAGCCCACGTCCACTCCCAGTGGTCGTGGGCTCTGTCGTGTTATCGGTTTTCCGGTGAATCGGTGCGGCTCGGCAACCACACATCCGGGGCGATCGTCGAGGTTCTGCGCCCGTCCTGATCGAGTACGTGACCGAGCAGTTTGCGCAGGTGCAGCACGATGGATCGTTCGGTGACGTAAAGCCCCGAAATCTCCTTGCGCAGACGAATTTCGAATGCATCGAGTTCTGCAGGAGAATGCAGCCACAACTGAACCACCAGGTTGTCGGCGCCCACCACCGCGAAACAGTTTCGGACTTCCGGCGCTCGGCTCAGTAATCGGCCCGCAGTATCGAGAAGTTCGGGTTCGACGCGGCACCATAGTGTGGCGAGCACGGGAAGCCCGGCCAGCGGCCGGGCAAATTCACACCGCAGCGCCACCAACCCCGAAGACGTGAGCCGGTCGATCTGGCGTTTGCACGCAGCCGGACTGACACCGATCGCGTCGGCCAACTCCTTCATGGGAGTGCGCCCGTCGTAGGCGAGGATCGTGAGAACCTTGCGATCCTGTTCGGAAATGCCGGTCGACCGAGCGCGCACGGCAGTACGGTTTTCGCTGGTGGTCAGCACACCCTTCTCGGACGGTGCCAGCGCATTGAGTCTCCATCGCCCACCTTCGGTGAACCAGCGTGTGATGATCGAGGTTCGTGTCGCGAGTACGCCGTCGATGGTTGCGATCTCTTCCGAGATGAAGCGCGACATCGACGCCAAGTCCGCAGTACCGGCTGTGACGAGCAGATCGGCTCTACCTGTTGATACTTCGATGGTCACGGCGTGGGCCAAGACGGTGAGACGTGCCGCGACGGTGTCGAGAAGTTCTGGTGAGCAATCGATTTCGATGATCGCTGTGACGATGGTGCCCAGCACCTGTGGCCCCGGAGTAACCGTGACCCAGGCCAACGACGATTCGGACAGTCGATTCCAACGCCGGGCGAGAGTCGCGGCGTCGAGTTCGAGTGGGCCGGCCAACAAAAGCCACTTCGATCGCGGTGCGAGCTGCAGCGCATTGATTATCCTCAGATCGATTTCATCTATCCCGCGATCGTTGTCGGCATCGAGTGCGCTCATAACGTCATTATCCTGCACATTGCCGCAAGATTCGAACTATCTGCGACGCTCGACCCATGAGCACAGAGGCCAAGTACGCGCTGATCGGAGCGGGTCCGTCTGGATTGGCCGGCGCACGAAACCTCGAACGAGCCGGAATAGCGTTCGACGGCTTCGAGAGCCACGACGACGTCGGTGGGCTCTGGGACATCGACAACCCGCACAGCACCGTCTACGAGTCGGCGCACCTCATTTCGTCGAAGGGCACCACCGCATTCGCGGAGTTCCCGATGGCGGATTCGGTTGCCGACTACCCGAGCCACGTCGAACTTGCCGAGTATTTCCGCGACTACGCCGATACCCACGATCTTCGCAGGCACTTTGCCTTCGGCACTACCGTCATCGACGTTTCGCCGGTCGATTCGCTGTGGCAGGTCACCACGCGTAGTCGCAGCGGCGAGACGACAGTCGCGCGGTATCGAGGCGTGATCATCGCGAACGGAACGCTGTCGAAGCCGAACATACCGACGTTCCGGGGCGACTTCACCGGCACGTTGATGCACACGAGCGAGTACCGCAGCGCCGAGATCTTCCGCGAAAGGCGGGTACTGGTCATCGGAGCGGGCAACAGTGGATGCGACATCGCAGTCGATGCCGTCCACCAGGCCGAGTGCGTCGATTTGAGCGTTCGGCGAGGCTACTACTTCGTCCCCAAGTATCTGTTCGGGCGACCCTCGGACACCTTGAATCAGGGAAAGCCGTTGCCGCCGTGGATCAAACAACGCGTCGACACCTTGGTACTCAAGCAGTTCACGGGAGATCCGGTGCGGTTCGGATTTCCGGAACCGGACTACAAGATCTACGAATCGCATCCGGTCGTGAACTCGTTGATCCTGCACCACATCGGGCACGGTGACGTGCACGTGCGCGCTGACGTCGACCGGTTCGAGGGGAAGACGGTGCGGTTTGTCGACGGATCGTCTGCCGACTACGACCTCGTTCTCTGCGCCACGGGGTATCACCTCGACTATCCCTTCATCGCGCGCGAGGACCTGGACTGGTCGGGCGCTGCCCCGGACCTGTTCCTCAACGTCGCGAGTCGCCGTCACGACAATCTCTTTGTGCTCGGCATGGTCGAAGCATCCGGTCTCGGGTGGCAGGGCCGTTACGAGCAGGCCGAGTTGGTGGCCAAATTGATCACCGCACGCACCGAAGCCCCCGCCGCGGCGCGCGAATTCTCGGCGGCGGCGGCCGGCCCTCCTCCCGATCTGTCCGGGGGATACAAGTACCTGAAGCTGGGACGAATGGCCTACTACGTGAACAAGGACGCCTACCGATCGGCGATCAGACGGCACATCGGACTGCTCGATGCCGCTCTGACGAAGGGAGGACAGTGATGCCGATCGACGACGTGGTGCTCAACTTCAACCCGGGATCGTTGATGATCCTCAACGTGGTGCTGGCCGCGATCATGCTGGGGATCGCCCTCGACACCTCGGTCGACGACTTCCGTCGTGCGCTCACCAAACCCAAGGCGATGGCGGTGGGTATCGCTGCCCAGTTCCTGCTGCTGCCGGCAGTGACTTTTCTGCTGACGCTGATTCTCTCGCCCGCTCCCTCGGTAGCGCTCGGCATGATCCTGGTGGCGTGCTGCCCGCCGGGCAATATCTCGAATGTCCTGACTCACCGGGCGGGCGGCGACGTCGCACTCTCGGTGTCCATGACGGCGGTGTCGAACGTCCTCGCGATCTTCCTCATGCCGCTCAATCTCGCGTTCTGGGGGAGCCGACGCCCGGAGACCGACGCTCTGTTGCAGTCCGTGAACCTGAATGCGCTCGAGATGGTCGCGCAAATCGCCCTGATCATCGGCGTGCCGTTCGTTCTCGGCATCTGGGCGGCACAAAAGTTCCCGGAGATCGCCGCGAAAGCGCAGCCTTGGGTGAAAAACGGTTCGTTGGTGGCGTTGTTGATCTTCATCGTCGCGGGTGTGTCAGGGAATGCGTCGTACTTCGTCGACTACATCGGGGTGGTACTGCTCGCGGTCTTCCTGCACGACACGGTTGCCCTCGCACTGGGATACTTCTGCGGCGCCGTCACCGGGTTGAACGAATACAGCCGTCGCGCCGTCTCTTTCGAGGTCGGCATCCGCAATGCCGGACTGGGGCTTGGCCTGGTGTTCACGTTCTTCGACGGGCTCGGTGGCATGGCCATCGTGGCCGGCTGGTGGGGGATCTGGGACATCATCGCCGGGTTGGCTCTGGCGACGATCTGGTCCAAGCGACGCGCCCGAAAGGCGGTACCGGCATGACCGTCGCACTCGTCACGGGCGGGAACGGGTTCCTGGGTACCGCTGTCATCGACGCACTGATCGCGCAGGGCATCACCGTCGTCTGTGTCGACCTCACCGTCAAGGACACGCCGGACGATCGCATCCGCCGCGTTAGGGCGGACGTCTGCGACCCCACAGAATTGGGGCGGGTGTTCGGTCAGTACCGACCGAACGTCGTGATCCACCTTGCGTCCATCGTGAAACCCGGCAAGAACACGACAGCAGAGCAGGAGTACCGCGTCGACGTCGACGGGACACGAAACGTGCTCGCGGCCTGCGTCGAACACGGGGTTGGACGGATCGTCGTGTCTTCGTCCGGAGCGGCGTACGGCTACCACTCCGACAACCCACCGTGGATCACCGAGGACGTACCTGTCCGAGGCAACGACGAATTCACTTACAGTCGCCACAAACGCCTGGTCGAAGAGATGCTCGCCGAATATCGCGTCGAACACCCGGAATTGGAACAAGTTGTCTTCCGGATCGGCACGATCTTGGGTGAGAGCGTCGACAATCAGATCACCGCGTTGTTCGATCGCCGCAAGCTGCTCAAGGTTGCCGGGTGCGACAGCCCCTTCGTGTTCGTCTGGCACACCGATGTCGCGGGCGCTTTTGCGGAGGCCGTGACCGGAAACCAAGTGGGCATCTTCAACGTCGCGGGCGACGGCGCGCTGACCGTCGACGAGTTGGCTTCCCGGATGGGCAAGCGCACGGTGACGCTTCCTGCATGGCTGTTGCGAGGCGTTCTACGCGTCGGACGGCGATTGGGCGTAACGGAACACGGTCCGGAGCGCGTCGGATTTCTCCAGTACCGACCCGTTCTCGACAATCGGCGGCTCAAGGAACAGTTCGGGTACGTCCCCGAATATTCGAGCGAGGACGCGTTTGCCGCTTACCTCGCCTCACGCTGACTCCTTCGGCAGACAGTCGTGGAAGGATCGGAGTTGTCCGTCGGCATTTCGAGAAGGGACTGACAGTGTCACGAAATGATGGGCCCGAACATGATGGGTCCGAGCACGATGGGTCCGAGCACGATGGGTCCGTGCACCAGGTAGTCGAGGCCGCCAGTGCACTCGACGACAAGGACTTCCTCGCGGTCGTCCGCGCAGTGGTCGAGCGTCGTCCGAGCTTGTCGGTCCTTCTTTCCGTGGTGGACACCGCTGCCGCGAGCCTCGAGCCGCACCGTGTAGAGGACGACAACACGATCACCGACGCCGAAGAAGTCGAACTGCCCGACACCGTTGTGGAGGTCGACGAGATCATCGACGTCCCGGTGGTACTTGCGACCGACCCGAGAATTCCCGAACCCGACTACACCGAAGGGGGAGTCCCCACTTTCGACCGTGTTCGGGAGAAGATAGAGGGGCGCTTCGGTACTTCCATAGGTTCGGTCGAATTGGCACACGAGAGTCCTGCCGGAAAGTCCGTCGACGAGCAGTGGGACGAGCGCCAGAAGGCCGCAAAAGCCAAGCTCGAGGAGATCCGGCGATCCATGGGTAAGTAATTATGCATTCCGATGCACAATGATGCATACTGTGTGACATGACTGAAGGTGGTACGACCGAGAACGCACGCAAGCCGATCAGAGTCGCCGTTGCCGGCGCCAGTGGGTACGCCGGTGGTGAGGTTCTGCGTCTGCTCCTCGGGCACCCGTCCTACGCCGACGGCAGTCTGGTGATCGGTTCGCTGACCGCCGGTGGCAACGCCGGTTCGACGCTCGGTGAGCATCATCCGCACTTGCTCCCACTCTCTTCGCGGGTACTCGAAGAGACCACTGTCGAAATCCTCTCGGGTCACGACGTCGTCTTCCTCGGTCTCCCACACGGAAATTCGGCTCAGTACGCCAAGTTGCTGCCCGAGTCGACGGTCATCATCGACTGCGGCGCGGACTTCCGGCTGCAGGATCCCGCAGCCTGGGAGAAGTACTACAAGAGCACTCATGCCGGTACCTGGCCATACGGTCTTCCTGAATTGCCCGGTGCCCGTGAGAAATTGGTAGGCGCAACCCGCATTGCCGTTCCGGGCTGCTACCCGACGGCAGCGAGCCTCGCGCTGGCCCCCGCCGTTGCCGCGGGGATCGTGGAGTCGCACGTGAACGTGGTTGCGGTCAGTGGCACTTCGGGCGCCGGCCGGGCGCCGAAGGCCGATCTGCTGGGTTCCGAGGTCATGGGCTCCGTCCGCGCATACGGTGTCGGAGGTGTCCATCGCCACACCCCTGAGATCATTCAGAATCTTTCGGCCGCAGGCGGCAAGGACATCAGTGTTTCTTTCACTCCAGTCCTCGCGCCCATGCCGCGCGGCATCCTCGCGACCTGCACGGCAGCCACCACGGCCACCGAAGAGCAAGCGCGCGAAATCTACGAAAAGGCATACAACGACGAGCCGTTCATCCACGTGCTGCCTGCCGGAGTCTTCCCGCAGACCGGTGCCGTGATCGGATCCAATGCCGTGCAGATCGGGGTCACCGTTGACGCCGACGCCGGTCAGCTCGTTGTCATCTCGGCAATCGACAATCTCACCAAGGGCACCGCCGGTGGCGCGGTGCAATCGATGAATCTCGCCCTTGGCCTACCCGAGACCGCAGGTCTCTCTACCGTGGGAGTAGCTCCGTGAGCACCGACAATCCGCAGCAGATCGAGAACGCAACCGAGCCTGACGCGACCGTTGCAGACGTGGTTCACGTCGCCGGGGGACGGCTGCTCCGCACACAGGGCGTCACCGCACCTGCCGGATTCCGCGGTGCCGGAATTGCTGCCGGTATCAAGAAGAGTGGCAAGTCGGACCTCGCATTGGTGCTCAACGAGGGACCCGATCTGGCCGCTGCCGGTGTCTTCACCCTGAACAAGGTCAAGGCCGCTCCGGTGCTGTGGTCTCAGCAGGTTTTGACGACGGGCAAGCTGCGCGCGGTCGTGCTCAACTCGGGCGGCGCAAACGCGTGTACCGGCGCAGGCGGATTCCAGGATGCGCACAAGACTGCCGAGGAAGTTGCGTCGGCACTGAGCAATTGGGGAACCGAGACGGGCGCGATCGAGGTCGCCGTCTGTTCGACCGGCCTGATCGGTGACCGCTTGCCCATGGACAAGCTGATCCCCGGTGTCACCGAGGTAGTGCACGAACTGGCCGGCGGAATCTCCGGCGGCACCGACGCGGCATACGCGATCATGACCACCGATACCGTGCCGAAGCAGGCGTCGCTGCACCACGCGAACAAGTGGAACGTCGGCGGAATGGCCAAGGGTGCAGGCATGCTCGCGCCCGCACTGGCGACGATGCTGTGCGTCGTCACGACCGATGCTGTCGCAACGGCCGAGCAGCTCGATACCGCTCTGCGCGCCGCCACCCACCTGAGCTTCGATCGCCTCGACGTCGACGGCGCCACGTCCACCAACGACACGGTGCTCCTGTTGGCCTCCGGCGCCAGCGGTGTCACACCGACCCAGGACGAACTCAACGCCGCGGTCTTCGCAGTGTGCGACGATCTCGCGGATCAGTTGATGGCAGACGCCGAGGGCGTCACCAAGCGGGTCAAGGTGACGGTGCGCGGCGCAGCGTCCGAGTCCGATGCGTTGATCGGCGCTCGGACCATCGCCCGCGACAGCCTGGTCAAGACGGCACTGTTCGGATCCGATCCGAACTGGGGCCGCGTCCTCGCAGCAGTGGGTATCGCTCCCATCGAGCTCGATCCCGATCGAATCAGTGTGTCCTTCAACGGGAGTCCCGTCTGCATCGACGGCGTCGGCGCTCCGGGAGCGCGTGAGGTGGACCTGAGCGGGATCGACATCGAACTCGACATCGACCTGGGAATCGGCAACGAGTCCGTGAGCATTCGCACCACGGACCTCTCGCACGCGTACGTCGAAGAGAACTCGGCGTACTCGTCATGACCGAGACGTATCCCGTGATCAGCGAGCATCAGAAGGCGCATGTCCTCGCCGACGCGCTGCCGTGGCTGCAGCGATTCCGAGACAAGGTGGTCGTGGTCAAGTACGGCGGAAACGCCATGATCGACGAGACACTCAAGACCGCCTTCGCCGCGGACATGGCGTTCCTGCGGACTGTCGGCATCCACCCCGTCGTCGTGCACGGCGGCGGCCCGCAGATCAACGCGATGCTGGCACGCCTTGGCATGAAGGGTGAGTTCCGCGGTGGTTTCCGGGTCACGACGCCCGAGGTGATGGACGTCGTCCGGATGGTGCTCTTCGGTCAGGTGGGCCGTGAACTCGTCGGCCTGATCAACGCGCACGGTCCGTACGCGGTCGGTATCTCCGGTGAAGATGCGCACCTGTTCACCGCTACTCGACGCACTGTTGCGGTCGAGGGGGAGCAGACCGACATCGGCCTGGTCGGAGACGTCACCACCGTGAACCCAGACGCGGTACTCGATCTCATTGCGGCAGGACGCATTCCGGTGGTCTCGACCATCGCGCCCGATGCCGACGGCGTCGTCCACAACATCAACGCCGATACCGCCGCTGCCGCACTGGCCGAGGCGATCGGTGCCGAGAAGCTCGTTGTCCTCACCGACGTCGAAGGCCTGTACACCGATTGGCCGGACCGATCCTCGCTGGCCACCGAAATCGACACCGACGCCCTGGCCCAGTTGTTGCCGAGTCTCGATGCCGGCATGGTGCCCAAGATGGAGGCCTGCCTTCGCGCGGTGCGCGGAGGTGTGCCGTCGGCGCACGTGATCGACGGCCGGCTCGAACATTCAGTCCTACTCGAACTTTTCACCGGTGAAGGAATCGGCACGATGGTCGTGCCCGGCTCCTCGGTCGCCGGTCCCCAGCAGGGAGCTACTTCATGAGCACGATCGATCTGCAGCAGCGGTGGTCCGCTTCGCTGATGAACAATTACGGCGTACCCCGGGTTGCTCTCGTCCGCGGTGACGGCGCCGTACTCACCGACGCCGACGGCAAGCAGTACGTCGACTTCCTTGCCGGAATCGCCGTCAACATCCTCGGACACGGACATCCGGCCGTCGTCGAAGCCGTCACTACCCAGTTGTCGACACTCGGCCATGTTTCCAACCTGTACGCCAGCGAGCCGGTCGTCGAGTTGGCGGAGCAGTTGCTCGCTCATCTCGGCAACGTCACCGGGCGCGCGTTCTTCTGCAACTCCGGTACCGAGGCGAACGAGGCTGCCTTCAAGCTCGCACGCGCTACTGGCCGGAAGAAGATCATCGCGGCCGAGGGCTCTTTCCACGGTCGCACGATGGGGGCACTCGCTCTGACGGGTCAGCCGGCCAAGCGGGCGCCGTTCGAACCGATGCCCGCCGGTGTCGAGTTCGTGCCGTACGGCGATGTCGAGGCACTGGAGCGGGCAGTCGATTCCGACACCGCTGCTGTGTTCCTCGAACCGATCATGGGTGAGGGCGGCGTCGTGGTGCCACCCGAGGGATACCTCGTCGAGGCTCGGCGGATCACCGCCGAACGCGGGGCGCTGCTCGTACTCGACGAAGTTCAGACCGGCATCGGCCGGACCGGCTGGTTCTACGCACATCAGGCAGTCGGCATCGTGCCGGACGTCATCACTCTTGCGAAGGGACTCGGCGGCGGAATGCCGATCGGCGCCTGCATCGCGACCGGAGCAACGGCAGAGTTCTTCGGACCGGGCAAGCACGGTACGACGTTCGGTGGCAATCCGGTGTGCGCTGCGGCGGCGCTTGCCGTGCTGAAAACCATTGCAGCGGAAGACCTGATCTCACGCGCCGACAGCTTGGGCAAATCGATCTCGGCGGGCATCGAAGATCTGGGCCATCCGTTGGTCGACTACGTACGGGGATCGGGACTGTTGCTGGGTGTCGTGCTGACCGAGGACGTCGCGCCGGCGGTGGAAAATGCCGCGCGCGAAGCCGGGTACCTTGTGAATGCAGCGCAACCCGGAGTGATCCGGTTGGCGCCGCCGCTCATCCTCACGGATGAGCAGGCCGAAACCTTCGTGGCAGCACTACCTGCCATCTTCGACAGTGCACTATCGGCTGACCAGCCGGGGGAGAAGTGACTACCGTGGTGAAACACTTTCTCAGGGACGACGATCTGACTCCGGCGCAGCAGGCCGAAGTTCTGGAACTCGCTGCGATTCTCAAGAAGGACCCGTTCGCTCGGCGTCCACTCGAGGGTCCTCGCGGAGTCGGCGTCATCTTCGAGAAGAACTCGACGCGTACACGTTTCTCGTTCGAGATGGGCATCGCGCAGATGGGCGGCCACGCCGTCGTCGTCGACGGGCGCAGTACCCAACTCGGTCGTGAAGAGACGTTGGCGGACACCGGACGCGTACTCTCCCGCTATGTCGACGCCGTCGTGTGGCGCACGTTCGGCCAGAAGCGCTTGGAGCAAATGGCAACGGGTGCAACGATTCCCATCGTCAATGCGTTGTCCGACGAATTTCATCCCTGTCAGGTTCTGGCCGATCTGCAAACGCTGATCGAGCAGAAGGGTGAGCTCAAGGGACTGAAGCTGACCTACCTGGGCGACGGCGCCAACAACATGGCTCACTCGCTGATGCTCGGCGGAGTCACCGCAGGCATCGACGTCACCATCGCAAGTCCCGCTGGCTTCGAACCGGCGGACTGGGTAGTAGCAGCAGCGCGCACACGCGCCGCGGAAACCGGTGCAACCATCACGCTGACGCAGGACCCGCAGGCCGGCGTCGTCGGTGCCGACGCGTTGGTCACCGATACCTGGACCTCGATGGGTCAGGAGAACGACGGGCTCGATCGGGTCGGACCTTTCCGCCCGTTCCAGATCAACAAGGAACTGCTCGCCAAAGCAGATCCGAAGGCTGTCGTCCTGCACTGCCTGCCGGCCCATCGCGGCGAAGAGGTCACCGACGAGGTTCTCGACGGACCCCAGAGCGTCGTCTGGGACGAGGCGGAGAACCGTCTGCACGCCCAGAAGGCGTTGCTCGTGTGGCTGCTGGAACAGCGAACCCAACTGGACCAGGCGTGAGCGTCGCTCCCACTCGGGCCGGTCGCCAGTCGCGCATCATCGCGCTGCTGGCGGCGCATCCCGTCCGAAGTCAGACGGAGTTGGCGGCGTTGCTCGGTGCCGAGGGCATCGAAGCGACGCAGGCCACCCTCTCGCGTGACCTCGAAGAGCTGGGAGCGGTGAAACTGCGTGCCGCTGACGGCGGCGCCGGTGTTTACGTGGTGCCGGAGGACGGGAACCCGGTACGCGGTGTGTCCGGCGGTACCGACCGCCTCTCACGGCTGTTGGGTGAGCTGTTGGTCTCCACCGATTTCAGCGGCAACATGGCGGTTCTCCGGACACCGCCGGGAGCCGCGCACTACCTCGCGAGCGCACTGGATCGGTCCTCGATGCCCGACATCGTGGGAACGATCGCCGGAGATGACACCATCTTCGTGGTGGCCCGAGAACCGCTTTCCGGAGCGGAACTCGCGGCCATGATCGAATCGCTCGCCTGACCCCTTATTCTTTGATAGAGATTTTCAACCGAAGGAGCACAAAAACCATGGCCGATCGCGTCGTACTCGCCTACTCGGGCGGGCTGGACACTTCTGTTGCCATCAGTTGGATCGGTAAGGAGACGGGCGCTGAAGTTGTCGCCGTCGCCATCGATCTGGGGCAGGGTGGCGAGGACATGGAGGTCGTGCGTCAGCGCGCGATCGACTGCGGCGCAGTCGAATCCGTTGTCGTCGACGCCCGCGACGAGTTCGCGGACGAGTACTGCCTGCCGACCATTGCGGCCAACGCCCTCTACATGGACCGCTACCCGCTGGTCTCGGCCATCAGCCGTCCGCTGATCGTCAAGCACATCGTCGAAGCTGCACGCTCGCACGGCGGCACCATCGTCTCGCACGGTTGCACCGGTAAGGGCAACGACCAGGTTCGCTTCGAGGTCGGATTCGGCGCCCTCGCGCCCGACCTTCAGGTCATCGCACCGGTCCGCGACTACGCCTGGACCCGCGAGAAGGCCATCGCCTTCGCCGAAGAGAACAACATCCCGATCAACGTCTCCAAGAAGTCGCCGTTCTCGATCGACCAGAACGTCTGGGGCCGCGCCGTCGAAACCGGCTTCCTCGAGGATCTGTGGAACGCACCGACGAAGGACGTCTACGACTACACCCAGGACCCGACGGTCAACTGGAACGCGCCCGACGAGCTCATCATCAGCTTCGACAAGGGTCGCCCGGTTGCCATCGACGGCCGCCCCGTGTCGGTTCTCGAAGCGATTCAGGAACTGAACAAGCGCGCAGGCGCTCAGGGTGTCGGTCGCCTCGACGTCGTCGAGGACCGTCTCGTGGGCATCAAGAGCCGTGAGATCTACGAAGCTCCCGGCGCCATGGTTCTCATCACCGCGCACCAGGAACTCGAGCACGTCACCCTCGAACGCGAACTCGGTCGCTACAAGCGTCAGATGGAGCAGCGTTGGTCCGAGCTGGTCTACGACGGCCTCTGGTTCTCGCCCCTCAAGGACGCACTGGATACGTTCGTCAACAAGACGCAGGAGCGCGTCACCGGCGACATTCGTCTCTTCCTGCACGGTGGAGCCATCACCGTCAACGGTCGTCGTAGCCCCGAGTCGCTCTACGACTTCAACCTCGCGACGTACGACGAGGGCGACAGCTTCGACCAGTCCGCATCGAAGGGCTTCGTCGAGATCCACGGTCTGTCGTCGAAGGTCGCCGCGAAGCGCGATCTGGGACTCTGAGCCATGACGGCTCACGGTGACGGAGACGCCCAAAAACACGGCACCAACGAAGGCGCGCTGTGGGGCGGACGGTTCGAGTCCGGACCGGCCGCTGCCATGGCGGCGCTGAGCAAGTCGACTCACTTCGACTGGGTCCTCGCTCCGTACGACGTGCGGGCGTCGCAGGCGCATGCTCGCGTACTGAACAAGGCAGGCCTGCTCAGCGAGGCCGACCTCGCGACAATGCTCGACGGTCTCGACCGTCTGGCGGCAGATGTTGACAGTGGCGCCTTCGGACCGAGTGATTCGGACGAGGACGTACACGGCGCGCTCGAACGCGGTCTGATCGAGCGTGTCGGGCCTGAGGTCGGCGGACGCCTGCGTGCTGGTCGTTCGCGAAACGACCAGGTGGCCACGCTGTTCCGAATGTGGCTTCGGGATGCGGTTCGCCGCATCTCCACCGGCGTTCTCGACGTGGTCGACGCATTGGCGACTCAGGCCGGGGCTCACCCGGATGCCGTGATGCCGGGCAAGACGCACCTGCAGGCTGCTCAACCGGTCTTGTTGGCACATCACCTGCTCGCCCATGCGCATCCGCTGTTGCGCGACGTGCAACGTCTTCGCGACTTCGACGTACGAGCTGCGGTGTCCCCGTACGGTTCCGGTGCACTCGCCGGTTCCTCGCTCGGTCTCGACCCCGAAGCCATTGCAGCGGAATTGAAGTTCGACAGCTCGGCCGAGAACTCGATCGACGCAACCGCTTCGCGTGATTTTGCGGCCGAGGCAGCGTTCGTGCTTGCGATGATCGGTGTCGATCTCTCACGCATGGCGGAAGAGATCATCATCTGGAGCACACCGGAATTCGGCTACATCACGCTTGCCGACGCGTGGTCGACAGGTTCGTCGATCATGCCGCAGAAGAAGAATCCGGATGTCTCGGAACTCACGCGCGGTAAGTCTGGTCGTTTGATCGGTAACCTCACCGGCCTGCTGGCGACGCTCAAGGCTCAGCCGCTGGCGTACAACCGCGATCTGCAAGAGGACAAGGAACCGGTCTTCGACTCGGTCGCGCAGCTGGAGATGTTGCTCCCGGCCATCACCGGCCTGGTGCAGACTCTCGAGTTCCACACCGCGCGTATGGCGGAACTTGCTCCGGCAGGGTTCACGTTGGCCACCGACATCGCGGAGTGGATGGTGCGCCAGGGCGTGCCGTTCCGGGTTGCACACGAGGCTGCTGGAGCGTGTGTGCGTGTCGCCGAAGCGCGAGGCGTCGGACTCGAAGATCTCACGGACGAGGAACTGGCCGGCGTCGACAGCGCGCTGACACCCGCTGTTCGTGAGGTGCTGACAGTCGAGGGTTCCATCGCTTCGCGTAATGCGCGAGGCGGCACCGCGGGGGTGCGGGTAGCAGAACAGTTGGACGGAGTCCGAGCAGTGGCCCAGTCGCTGCGGGAATGGACCCTCTGACCTTGCGGTCACGAGTGTTTCCTCTCTCTTTTCGGCAGTAGTCCTTCGGTCGTACGCGGTCAGGGAGCAGAATTTGCTCCCTGACCGCGTACGCGTATTCGTCGTCAGTAGGCTTGTTGCGCGCGGGAAAAATGAGACTGACGTCACATGGTGAGTAACTTGGGAGTGAAATGGTGGGATTGAATTCCAAGTCTGTGCTGGGCCCGATTCGTCGGGTGGTTGCGACAGCACAAAACGGCCTCGAGGTCGTCCGGTTGGGTGGGCTGGAAACGGATGCGACCACGTCGCCGTTCGAGATCGTCGAGCGCGCAGCGATGTACCGGCTTCGCCGCTACTTCCCGGACAGCGATCCGGAAACCGTCGGTGCACCGATCGTGCTGATCCCGCCGATGATGATGTCGGCGAACGTGTACGACGTGACCCGCGACCAGGGTGCTGTGGGAATTCTGCACGAGATGGGCCTGGACCCCTGGGTAGTCGATTTTGGTTCGCCCGACTCCGAAGAGGGCGGTTGGGATCGCAATCTCGCCGATCACATCATCGCTCTCAGCGACATCATCGACCACATCCACCGTCACACCGGTAAAGATGTTCACATCTCCGGCTATTCGCAGGGCGGTATGTTTGCCTATCAAGCTGCCGCGTATCGGCGTAGTCGAAACATCGCCAGCGTCATCACCTTCGGCAGTCCGGTCGACACACTCGCCGCGTTGCCCTTCGGTATCCCGGCCGGATTGGCCACCAAGGGTGCGGATTTCCTCGCCGATCACGTCTTCAATCGCCTGGCGGTCACCGGGTGGATGGCTCGCACCGGGTTCCAGTTGCTCGATCCCGTGAAGACGTTGAAGATGCGCGTCGACTTCCTGCTTCAACTGCACGACCGTGAGGCTTTGCTGCCGAGGGAGCAGCAGCGACGCTTCCTCGCGACCGAGGGTTGGGTCGCGTGGTCCGGGCCCGCGGTTGCCGAACTGCTCAAGCAGTTCATCGTGCACAACCGAATGATGACCGGTGGATTTGTCATCAAGGATCAATTGGTCTCGCTCGCCGAGATCACCTGCCCCATCCTGGCATTCGTCGGCGAGGTCGACGACATCGGTCAACCTCAGGCGGTCCGTGGGATCAGCCAGGCGGCGCCGCGGGCCAAGGTCTACGAATCTACTTTGCGCGCAGGTCATTTCGGTTTGGTTGTCGGTTCCACCGCGGCCAATCACACCTGGCCGACCACCGGTGAATTCGTGCAGTGGACCGAGACGGGTGGACCCCTCCCGGACCGTATCGCGAACATGGTCTACGGCGCCGACCTCGAAGACCAGACCGGTGTGTCGATCAGCAATCGGATCATCCACACCGTCGCCTCGGTCGCTGAAGTAGGTGCAGGAGTCACCAAGGGAATCAGTGACCTTGCAGCCGGTGCGTTGCGCGGGACTTTCGAATTGTCCGGTGAAGCGGCACGCGCGTTGCCACGTCTTGCGCGACTCAACCAAATTCAGCCACACACCAAGATCTCGCTGAGTCAATTGCTCGCGGAGCAGCGTCGAAAAGCACCGAACGGCGAGTGCTTCCTCTTCGACAATCGTGTGCACACCTATGAAGCGGTCAACGCCCGCATCGACAATGTCGTGCGCGGATTGATTTCCGTGGGAGTGCGTCCGGCAGCGCACGTCGGTGTCCTGATGGAGACCCGCCCCAGCGCGCTCGCGGCCATCGCGGCCCTGTCGCGCCTCGGTGCCGTTGCCGTCATGCTTCCGCCGGGGTCCGACATCTCGGCGGCGGTCAAGCTGGGATCGGTTGATCGGATCATCACCGATCCGGAGAACGTCGACGCTGCGGTGGTCACCGGTAGACCGGTCTTGGTACTCGGCGGCGGCGATGCCCGCGGACTCGAGGTGGATCCGTCACACGACGTGATCGATCTCGAACAAATCGATCCGACGAAGGTCAATCTGCCCGGTTGGTACCGGCCGGATCCCGGCGTCGCCCGTGAACTCGCATTCATCATCTTTGCGGAATCGGGCGGTGTGCTCGAAGCCAAGCAGATCACCAACTACCGGTGGGCACTGTCTGCCTTCGGAACGGCCACGGCGGCAGATCTCGATCGCGGTGACACCGTGTACTGCCTTGCACCACTCCATCATTCGTCGAGTCTGCTCGCGACCATCGGTGGCGCCATGGCCGGTGGCTCACGGATTGCGCTCTCACGCGGACTGAATCCGGCTCGATTCGTCGAGGAAATCCATCGCTACGGTGTGACCGTCGTGAGTTACACGTGGTCGATGATGCGCGAGATCCTCGACGAGGATCTTCTTCTCATCGACGGTAGCCATCCGGTCCGACTGTTCATCGGTTCGGGAATGCCCCACGGGCTGTGGAAGCGGACCACGGAGGCGTTCGACCCCGCGCAGGTGCTCGAGTTCTATGCGTCGACCGAAGGTGACGTGATTCTTGCCAATGTCGCGGGCTCCAAAGTTGGTTCCAAGGGCCGCCCGTTGCCGGGTAGCGCGCAGGTGCGGTTGGCGGCATACGACCCGCTGAGTGGTCGGCTCCTCGAAAATGGAAACGGATTTGTCCGTGAGTGCGCCGAAGACGAAGTCGGGTTGCTACTCGGGCGCGCGGGATTCACTGCCGATCTCTCGGGCGGAGCCATGCGGGGACTCTTCCAAGCGGGTGATTCGTGGATTCCCACGGAGAATCTCTTCCGCCGGGACGCCGACGGCGACTACTGGCTGATCGATCACAAGAACACGGTCATTTCGACGCTCCGCGGTCCCGTGTTCACCCAGCCGATCGTCGACGCGTTGTCGAGTGTGGCGCGGGTGGATCTTGCCGTCGCATACGGCGTCGGTGACGCGCCGCATCAGCTGGCGGTCGCTGCCGTGACATGGCGTCCGGGGCGGCAGTTCCGTTCCGCCGAGCTTGCGGAGGCTCTCTCGCGCATCGCTTTTGATGCGCGCCCGGATATCGTGCACGTGGTAGACGAGATCCCGGTGGGTTCGTCGTACCGTCCGAGTTCCACTGCGTTAGCTGCGGCCGGATTGCCGGCGCCAGGACCACGGACCTGGTTCCTCGATTCCGAGACGCAGTCGTACAAGCGGCTGACCAAGGCAATTGCCGCGCAGTTGATGCCGACGAGGGTGGGCACCGGAGCACGGTAGCCTGAGGACATTCTGTTTGATCGGTTCGAGAGGACTCACGTGGCTATTGATTCGACGTTGCTCAGCATTTTGGCCTGCCCCCAGGACAAAGGCCCGCTGTTGCTGGTCGGGGACGAGTTGCTCTACAACCCGCGCCTGCGGCGTGCATACCCGATCGAGAACGGCATTCCCGTTCTGTTGATCGACGAGGCACGCGATGTGGCGGACGACGAGCACGAGAAGTTGCTCGCGCGGGCTGAAGGCTAGATCGGTAATTCACCGGTCAGGTACCGCTGGAGGTTCGGAGCCACCAGCGGTACCAAAGCGTCAACGCTCAATGATGCGAGTGGTTCGAGTCCGAGCACATATCGCGTGACCAGCAGTCCGGCCATCTGAGATGCCACCAATTCCGCTCTGATCAAGCCGGTACCAGGTGGTGTGTCCACCCGCGGAATGATGTCGCGCAATACGACATCGAGCAGAAAGCTCTGGATCAGCTGCGATCCGTCGCCGGAAACCGCCGATCGAAAAGCCGCCAGAATCGCCGGCTGGTGTTCCGATTCCCACAGCCCGATCACTGCTCTGAGTAGATTTTCGCCGAGATTTACGGTCGGAGAGGCGTGAACCGGTCCCAATACCTGGACTGGATCGATCGGTAGCGCGATCGCAGCGGTGAACAACTGCTCCTTGCTTCCGAAATGATGATGAATCATGGCCGGATCGACGTCAGCGGCCGCAGCTATCGATCGAACGGTTGTTCGTCGAAAACCGTTCTGGGAGAACGCCCGTCGCGCCGAATCGAGGATCTGCGCGCGAGTCTCCGACTTGCCCGGTCGTCGCCCCGAACGAATCGGTGCCGGTGCGGGCGCCGTGTCGTTGTCGGTCATGGAGTGCGGCGATCGAGTGTTGCCGCGGCCAGCGAGAGTGCTGCGGCGGCGAAGCCCGCCATGACGGCGAGATCACGCCACATCTGACCCGTCGCGTCGGCATGCATCGACACTTGCTGAAGTGCGTCGACGGCGTAGCTCAAGGGGAGGACGTTGCTGATCCATTCGAGCCAGGTCGGCAATTGGTCGCGGGGCACGAGGAGTCCGCAGAGGAACAGTTGGGGGACCACAACTACCGGCATGAACTGCACCGCTTGGAACTCGGTCTTCGCGAATGCGCTGGCCAGCAGGCCGAGCGCAACGCCGAGTATTGCGCCGAGAACTGCAATGACGATGACCCAGGCAAGACTGCCGGCGATGGTGAGTCCGAGAAATCCGAAAGCAACCGCGCACGCGAGAGCCGCCTGAGCGGCGGCCGAGAGCGAAAATGCCGCGCCGTATCCCGCCAGAAGATCGAGTTTGCCCATCGGTGTGGTGAGCAGGCGTTCGAGTGTTCCTGAACTGCGTTCGCGCTGCATGGCGATGGACGTGACCAGGAACATGACCACAAACGGCAAGATTCCCAGCATGGTGATCGCCACCCGTTGGAACAGTGAAACCTGGCCGGGCGGCGTGGGTACGTCTTGGTAGAGGAAATACAGCAAAATCATCAACAACGACGGGACCAACAAGATCATGGCCACCGTGCGACGGTCCTGGCGGAGCTGAAGCAGAATGCGTACGGTCGTAGCACCGAAGATCCTGATGCTCATGATATTTCGCCTCCGACGGGTGAAGTCCGAATCAGCTCGAGGAAGGCGTCCTCGAGGCGTTCACATCTGGTTTTGGCGCGCAATTCATCGGGTGTGAGTTGAGCGAGGAGATGCCCGTCTCGCATCAGGATCAGTTCAGCGCAGTGGTCGGCCTCATCCATGACGTGGCTGGAGACCAACAGGGTGGTTCCGCTGCGAGCAAGGTCGGCAAATCGTTCCCACAATTCGACACGAAGCACCGGATCGAGACCGACGGTCGGTTCGTCGAGGATCAACACATCAGGTGATGCCACCAACGCGCATGCCAGCGAGACTCGACCGCGTTGACCTCCGGACAGATCGGCGGCGGTCCGGTCGGCGTATCGGCTCAATCCGACGGCGTCGACCGCTGCTGCAACGTCTGCGCCGGACTTGCCGTACAGAGCTCCGAAGTACTGGACGTTTCGAGTGACCGTCAGGTCGCCGTACACGCTGGGGGATTGGGTGACGTATCCGACCCGGCGGCGAAGGGCAACGGACCCCGCGAGGTCGCCCAGGACTCTGACCTCACCACTTTCGACGATCTGGGTTCCGACTATCGCGCGCATCAGGGTTGTCTTGCCGCAGCCGGACGGGCCGAGCAGTCCGGTGATCGATCCTGCCGAAACCTGCAGGTCGAGTGAGTGAAGAACTTCGTGCTTGCCGCGAATGACTCGTAGTCCGCGGATGTCTATTGCCGGCGTGGTGGTCACGGTTCGCCTCATTTCAATAATTCATCACTTGTTGAATTATGCGACTCGGCCGACCGATGAGTCAACGGCGTGGGCACAATCGAAGGGTGAGTATCGAGACCTTGGAAAATGTGAAGAACCCGTTGGAAGCGGGCCTGACAATTCTCGGCTCGACCCTGATCGTCGACGACATCTCGCTGAGGATTGTCGAGGTCGAGGCGTACGGAGGGGAGAAGGACGGGCCCTGGCCAGATCCGGCAGCACATTCGTATCGGGGGCAAACGCCGCGGAACAGCGTGATGTTCGGGCGGGCGGGCCGTCTCTACGTCTACCGCAGCTACGGAATGCACTTTTGTATGAACATCTCGTACGGCCCGGATGGTGTCGCGGGTGGTGTTCTGCTCCGAGCGGCCGAAATCGAGGCCGGTCACGATGTGGTGTCGGCTCGGAGATCGCCGGATCGACCATCTCACCAATGGGCCAGAGGGCCAGGTAATCTCGGCGCTTCCGTTGCAATCACGTTGGCGGACAACGGAACAGACGTGTTCAACCCTGCTTCGCGGGTTCGGCTCGAATTGGGGGAGTCGAAGGAATGGGTCAGTGGACCGCGGGTGGGGGTCAGTACTGCGGCCGAGGTCCCGTGGCGCCTCTGGATTCCGGACTCGCGAGCGGTGTCCGCGTACCGCCGAAGCCCGCGAGCGCCGGTCATTTCGTGAAGATGGGATGATCGAGTCCGTGACTGAGAATATTCTCGACGAACTGACCTGGCGTGGGCTGATCGCCCAATCAACTGATCTCGACGCTTTGCGTAAAGATCTCGAGGCCGGACCGGTCACGTTGTATGCGGGCTTCGACCCGACCGGGCCGAGCCTGCACGCAGGTCACCTGGTTCCGCTCCTCGCGCTCAAGCGGTTTCAGCGTGCCGGTAACCGGCCGATCGTTCTTGCCGGTGGTGCAACAGGCCTGATCGGTGATCCCCGTGACGTCGGGGAACGGACGATGAACTCCGCCGATACCGTCGCGGACTGGGCAGGTCGCATCCGTGGTCAGCTCGAACGATTCGTGGATTTCGACGATTCACCGACGAGTGCGGTCATCGAGAACAACATGAACTGGACCGGCAAGATGTCGGCCATCGACTTCCTGCGTGATGTCGGCAAACACTTCTCCGTGAACGTCATGCTTGCGCGTGACACCGTGAAGCGTCGTCTCGAGTCGGACGGGATGTCGTACACCGAGTTCAGCTACATGCTGCTCCAAGCCAACGACTACCTGCACTTGCGACGCGATCTCGGCTGCACTCTGCAGGTCGGTGGGTCCGATCAGTGGGGCAACATCATCGCGGGCGTCGAACTCAACCGTCGTGTCGACGGCGAGAGTGTTCACGCAATGACCGTTCCGCTGGTGACCTCGGCTGACGGGAAGAAGTTCGGAAAGTCGACCGGTGGCGGCAGTCTGTGGCTCGACCCCGAGATGACCAGCCCGTACGCGTGGTACCAGTACTTCGTGAACACCGGCGACGCCGACGTGATCAAGTACCTGCGCTGGTTCACGTTCCTGACCGCAGACGAACTCGCGGAACTCGAGACGGCAACGGCGGAGCGTCCGCATGCGCGCGAAGCGCAGAAGCGATTGGCTGCGGAGATGACGACCTTGGTTCACGGAGAACACAACACTCGCGCCGTCGAGCTCGCCAGCCAGGCGTTGTTCGGCAAGGCGGAATTGGCGGAACTCGACGAGTCGACGCTCGCCGCGGCGCTGAAGGAAGCATCTGTCAGCGAATTGGCGCCGGGGGAGCCGCGCACGATCATCGATCTGCTTGTGACGAGCGGTTTGTGTGAGAGCAAGGGAGCTGCTCGACGCGCAGTGAAGGAAGGCGGCGCTTCGGTGAACAACCAGAAGGTGTCGGCCGACGACTGGGAGCCCGCCGCATCCGATCTGCTTCACGGCAGCTGGTTGGTCGTCCGGCGCGGAAAGCGCAATTTCGCCGGCGTGAAAATACTTTCGAACTGACGTGTGTGGGGTCACAGTTGTCTCGCGGGGCTCCTGTGGCCGTTGGTGGCCCGTCTGCGGGCGGGCTACCAGCGGATTTAACCTGGCGAACACCTGCGACCTGCACGTTTGACGCTCAGTTTTCATTCGCGTAACTTTGTCCAAGTCAGAGCGACACGGACACCAACCCCGACCGAGAGGCCGGGGACACGCGGTTGGACGAAGTCGGAGACATTCACGCTCAACGGGAACTTGCTTCCTGGGAGCGAACAAGCTAAGATTGTAACCCTTGCCCCGGAGCTTTCAACCAGTTTGAAGCGATGGTGTGTGCGTGTTCTTTGAGAACTCAACAGTGTGTCGATGAATGTCAGTGC
>NZ_JBJURM010000038.1:0-49784 GCF_046097995.1 Rhodococcus sp. 5A-K4 | reverse complement strand
GGTGGTGAATTTTCGTCCGACGATCACCGATCACTTTTCATCCGACGTTGACAACTGTGATGGCTTCAGCGAGATGTTCGTGCTTGTCAGCTAATGCCGAGGTCTGCTTGTTCCACTCGGTCAGCCACTGCTCAGGAAAATTATCCTCGCGGGAGGCGAGTGGACGTAATGTCCTCAGTTTGCTTCGGTCACCACGGCTTAGCCGGACGCCGGGCAGGTTCTCCGCGAGAGTCCTCGCGTGGTCTTCCAGGTCGATGATCTCAGCGACCAGCTCCCCGCTGTGGTGGTACCGAAGCGACTCGACCAGCTGCCATGGAAAGCCCGCGCTACGCAGCACCAGCGTCGACAATATGTTCCAGCTGTGCGTCATGGATCGCTCCGGGTGAACGTGACACGAAATTCCGAGGTCGTCGGTTTTCCATGGTGACGCAACCACAGCTGGTCCGGCTGTGGACGCATCTCGGTCAACGTGAATTGCTGTGCATCTGCCGACCGCAATATCGCGGCGAGTGCGTCGACTGCAAGGGGGTTATCCAAGTCAATCCCGATCGGTTTGGGTTCTTGAGGAACTCCGGCGAAGCAGAATCGAGGCACACCGCGCAGAGCTCGCATCCACTGGACACGCCTCACGATTTCGGGTAACTGCGTACCTCGGTCTGGAATCAGATCCACTGTCTGGCACCACCATCGAGCTCGCTGCACGAGAACGTCACCGACGAAGATTCTCGGTGCTGCTTCACCGAGGCGCACTGTGGGCAGGGATGCTGCTGGCGCGGCGAATGCACGCAAGTGCAGGTGGTCGTCCTCACCGGCATAGAGCACCAGTTCCCCGGTCGGGCAGCGTAGTTTCGGTCCACCCGATGTCAGCAGCACCCGCACTTGCGACAACGGGATCGACCGTGCCGGGTTATCGGTCGCTACCGCGGTTACTTCGATGAAGTGTCCGGGAAAGATGTCGGAAACCAGTCCTTTGTGCTGGCGTCTACGGATCACAGTGGCCAGTCGGCCGGCGCCGCCCCAGGGTGCCAGATCAACGTCCGGTAGGTCCTGTTCCTCGGAGAAATGGCTTTGCGAACCCCAACTGAAGACGTAGGGATGTAGTTCGCCGAGCACTAGCCGCTGCCGTCCCGACGAGTCGAGTTCAATCATGATGTCAGGGCTGACGAAACGCGCCCCGGATGCGTTCGGCGGCAACAATGTTCGAAACTGCTCTGGCTCCAGTACAGCGTTCTGGGGGATGCGGCGGTCAACGGAACCCGCTACCAACGCGGTGAATTCGTCGCGGAAGGCCTCCGACGGCGCGTCCAACGCCACGACCTGCTCCTGGCTGAGGTCTTGGGTCCAACGAATCAGCTCGTCGTAGGCGATATCAGTAACTCCCCGGGACCGCATCAGCTCCGCAACGAGTCCGGCCGCAGCTGACGTCCGCAGTTCACCATAATGAATGGCAACGTCGAGTACGGGGCCTAGCTGTGCTTCCCAGTCGCATGCAACATCGTGTCCGACGATCACTGGAGTCTGATCTCCGCACGCATCGATCGATACGATGCCACGGTCGGCATACATACGGCCGGCCGCTCGCCGAGCCTCCACACCAGACACGGCAGCGAATCTTGCTTCCAATTCCTCCAGCGCGTTGTGGCGCGCGATGTCGTCGGCCGCCTCGGCGTATCTGTTAGCGCCCGAGTTCAATTCGGCGAGGATGCCGGGCCAGCGCGTATCCGCGGCGTAGGTATTTGTCCACGCGATGAGCCAGTCCAGCGGCCGTGATGATGTCGACGGTGGTTCCGGGACTGTTCGCACCGCACCGATACGGCTCAATCGCTCGACAATGCTTTCGACGACTACAGCATCGAGATCAGTTTTTTCTGCTATCGCTGCACGTCCGCGTTCGTTGTCGATTGCATCGGCAACTAGCGCCCGCTCACCGGTCAGTCGAACCCGGCGACCATCGGATAGGTGTAGAGCGCCGGGTTCGAGTCTGCATGCAGGTACCCATGTCAGCGGCACCCGATCCACCACTAGAGGCTCAGACGCGATGCATTCGGCAAGAGCACAGACCGCCCAGAAGGAGAAGAACGCCTCAACCGCGCGCACCCCACCCTCAGTCTCTGGGCCCAGCCTGATACCGGAGATACCGACATCGATTCGACCGTGGACAAGTGGTCCAAAGAAACTGGTTGTTTCGTTCTTCCCAGCGAGCCGCTGCGCATAGAGATACATGCGTCGATGAAAAGCGCGGTCTTTGGCCTTTTGTACCCGTTCGGCCGGACGTGCTGTCGATCGCACGACTTCGGCGTAGGCCGAAGGCGCGAGCTGAAGCACCGCGTCCCGGAACCGTGGGTCGAGCAGCATGTTTCGTACCCGATGGGGACGGTCCCGCAATTCCTGGGTGCCGGCTTCGAGCAACAGCTCTGATGCGGCTGTCGCGTTACGTAGCGCAGTGCGATAGTCGTCGATCTGCCTGCCGAGCGACACCAGTTCCGCGGTTGGCTCGATATCGAGGTATCTATTGACTCGACTTCGCACCCGAGAACAGGCGCGCAGCCTAGTCTTGTCGTCCTCAGCCGCAGCCTGGGCCACAGCACCAACAATTTTCTCCAGCAGCTCTGCCCGTATTGCATCGAGCTGTCGAACATAATCTCGATAGTGCCCCGATGCGTCGGCGGTAACTTCGTGGCCGAGCTCATGCCACATATCGATCGGAAATCCTGCCCGACGTAGCAGTAGACGCGATCCCATTTTCCAGGGGAGTTGTCCTGTCATCCGCAGTCCTGGAAATTGACAAGGTCGAATGGCCGGTTCAGTTTCGTGCGCGGTTGCGGAAGCGAGTCGATCGCAACGCATCCGTTCGAAAGCTCAGCAGCCAACTCGGCCGCAGCGCGCGGATGAGTGAGGCTTCTTCTCGCGATATCGATGGCAGTTTTGGTGGATACCGTCGAGTCACCTGCTGTGTTTCTGCCAGCCATCGCCTGCGCGGTGCGATATGGGTCGCCGATCCGTCGTGCGGCAGCCTCTGCACGCACGAAATGACTCTCAGCGGCGTCAGTGTTGCTGAGCCGCAGGTGAAGACCGCCGAGCTCGAGGTTTACCTCACACTCATGGAAATCGTCGGTGCCCGCTCTCGCGGCCTCGAGCACAGTGCCGAGTTCAGCGACCGCGACGTCGCTTTGGCCCACCAGCAGTTTCAACCCTGCTGAACGGTAGGAGTGATGCTTGCGGAAACTGATGCTGTCGGCACCCGCTACGCCAGCGAACCTCTCCCAGGTACGGAGCGCCATTTCGGGTTTACCCGAACGCTCTTGCAGGACACTGATGTTCGAATAGATATTGATCCGCAGGTGCGTCGAACTCGCGTCATCTAGATCGGCAAGGCATTCGAGCGCTTGCTTCTCCTGCTCGAATGCGGATTTGTGCCGCTTCTCGGCAAAGAAAGTGAGACCCCGAAGATTGTGCAACCATCCTCGCTCGCGACGCATACTCGCAGGCTCACCGCGAATCGGGGCGAGTGCAGCAAAACCAGCTTCCAGTTCACCGACGGCTGCTGGCAGTTCGCGTTTTCGTTTCGTCAAGGTCAGCGCACTGTAGAGATGTGATTGAGCTCGGACCTCCGGCGAAAGCCCTTCCTCTGCCTCACGCATCCGACGGAACCAGTTCAAGGCAGAGGTTTGATCGCCGCGGAAGGTTGCCTGGATGCCGAGAACTTTTGCGAAGTACGCACCGAGATCAGTAGCAGTGCGCAAGATTCCGGGTTCAAATTCGATGGCGGCTTCACGGTCGTCGCCACTGCGGATCGCCTGGTCGAGAATTTGGGTGACTCGGGCCTCACTGAGATCAGGCAGAAGATGCAGCGATTCGAGCGCCACGATCGCCATACCCTCCCAGTTGGCGCTGAAGAATCCAGCCTGACAGTAGGACAGCGCCGCGGCAAGCCGGTCGACTAATTGATTTTGATCGCCGATCGCCGCCTCGAAAAGGCCCGCCTCTTGCCCGACGCCGCTCGTGGGTACCGCAGGGCTTGAGTCGATCATCCACCCTGATTCAGCCACTGACGCATCCATCCTCGCCAAGCAACGTCGCCGGTCTGCACGAAAATCAGCCTCGACTCCCTTCGGGACACGCACCGCGCCGATATCGTCGATAACGATCCGCGCCGATGGATCCATCCGCGCGAACTCGAATGCCCGCATGAATCCTCGCAACGAGCTGAGATCGGTCTGGTTGAGGCCGCGAAGAACCAGTGGCCGATCGAGCTCGATCATCCCGGCACACAATGCTGCGGCTGCGACCGCGATCGTTCTGTAAACCTGTTCACTTTCCCTATGCAGACGGCGTTCGGAAGCAGCCAGCGCGATGTCGCGCAGAGGAAGGGCAGGGGTGACCTCACCGGGGAAGAGGGTCGCCCATTCAGCGGCATAGTCCGTCGGTAAAGAGCCAAACGTTGCACCGCTGGAACGCATGTCGGAAATCGCTTGCCGGAGACCGGCATAGGATGCAGCCGGTCCGGTCGCGACCTCGGAGATGACTGGATGATCGGCGGTCACGGATCCGACGGTCACAGGTACCCCACCAATTCCGCTTCGGCAAGAGCGAGTGGCGCAATCTTGTTCTCGACTTCGTCAAGATCGAAGTCCACATCGTCCAGGTCATCGAGGTCCTCGAGTGCATCATCGGCGATCACTCCCGCGTCTACACTCTCGGTGTCCGCCGGTGCCTCAACCGCCTGGTCGCCTTCTTCGTGGTCGTCAGCTACATACTTGTTCTGCACTTCACTGTCCATCGAAACTCTCCATTCATTGTCGAAATTTCAGGCATTGGATGAATTGCACACAAAACAGCCCATACGAGGCGACTTACCCCTCTGAGGTTCTCGCATTGATTCGTGACAGAAACATGTTGACGCACAAGAGAATATACTTGGCTCATGCTGTAACCGGTTGGAACGCAACCGTTTTACACCATTAGGTCCACCTAGAAACCGGCACCGAGATAGATACACATAGAGCGGAAGGTCTCCTCAGCCTAAATCCAAATACCGGACACGACAAACACTTTGAGCCCACGGCCTCAGCCTGCACTGTGACCGTCTGCCACACCCTGAATGTGGCGCCCCATTGCATCATTTCGGGAGAATTAAAGCTGACCGCAGCAGTGGCAGTCGACCAACAAATTATCTGCGTTCCTGAATTCGAGCCCCCTCGCGCCATGACGAAATTTAAGAAACGCGCCAATGTCTTGGCCTGGGTCTTGGTCCGACAGCGCACATCCTGGTTCCAAACACAAACTATCGACACCCACCCCCGCTGTCAATATTAAATACGTATCTGCCATACCGTACGTCGATACCGTATGCTTTTACGGAGCGTGCCAATATGCCTCAACTCCACCCTCAGGTAGCGCATGTGCCGAGCCGAGGCCTGCGGGGCTCCAGCCGAGACCGACGACAAACTTCGCTGGAGGGAAGGGAGGCCGATGCCCACGACCGTACCGGCGTCGATTGGGGAACGATCTATTTGCAGAGTGGGACCGATAGTTCAGGTTCGCAGCGTCTCGCCCTGGAATAGTGTTGCGACTAAACATCGCCGAATCGCAATGTTGTCCGGCAGGTGGGCCAGCCTCCACCACCATCCGTCATCAATTCCCGCCGCCAGAGCAGGTGATAGTGCACCGGAAGTGCCGCCACCGGATCACCCACCGCGCGCGCACTCGATCAACGGGCGCGGTTCGCGAACCTGAGTTGTCCTTTTGGCAGTCGCGGTGGGCTCGACGACCGCCCCGCAAACTGCTCGACCGGGGCCCTCCTCTGCCGTACTCCCATCTATTTACTTCTTCACGGGGACTCGCTCAATTGCGAACACTTGGCTGTAACCACCGTGTAGCAGTCCCGTTAGCGAATCGCCCGCACACACAGACGGTTCTCCATCGCAGCCGATCGACTGTGGTCAGAATTTGTTCCAGTCGATGCCTACACGGGTAAGTCCGCTGATCCATTTCACGATGGGGTCGCTGTTGCCGTGTGGCCAGTAGGGATGCCGTTCGCCGCTTGTCCGCCATCCGAGCTCGGTGAGGAATTGAGTACACGTCCGCTGCCTGGACGCGATCCGACGCCAATGCGGTGAGACGAGCAGTGCAGCGGTGTTGACGACGTTGGGATAGCTGGCTGCCAAGTATTCGCAGTCGTCGAGGGCAATGAACCGCCTCGCATTCGGCTCGAGGATGCCGAGTCTTTCCTTGACGCCGCTGTACGCCGGGAACGAATGGAGGTTGTTCCACACTCCGCGAGCGACGTTGAAGGCGTACTGGGTCGGTTGCGGTCCGCGCCGTTCCGCCAAGCGCCGATGTCTGGAATGAGCGGCCAGGACTGCCGGCGTGCCGCTGATATCGAGCACGCGGCCGCGATCGAATCGTCCGCCGCTGAACCAGATCTGGTGCTTCGGGCAGGCGTGAACGTACGACGGGTAGTAACGGGTCACCGCGCCACCGCGGTGACGGTTCGTGCATGCAGGACAGGCCGGTCGCGGCCAGTCCGCGAGGCGGGCAGTGTCGGTGTGCCGGTTCGACAGCTGAGGAAGCGTGCGTGTGAGCTGCTCGCGCGAATAGCCGGTGATGGCGACGAGCCTGACGAGGTTACCGGGCCGGATGCGCAATCCCAACCGCGCGGGATCGAGCCCGAGATGACGCTGCAGCGTGCCGTAGCTGACGTGGTTGACCACGGCGAGTCGGCGTATAGGTAAGACTCGATCGTTTCGTTCATCGAGGGCGGGATGGGAATGGGCAGTGGGCGCGCTTGCTCGCTCGGGCGCCGCCGAGATGTCATGCAACGCCACTTCGTTTGGCCGAACCCTTGCTGGGAGCCAACTCCGGCTGAATGTTGGCGGCGCGGTCGAGGCGCTGGGCGTCGAGATGGGCTTTGGTGATCTTTTCGCTGCCGTCGAGGATTGCGTCGATAGCAGCGCCGCGGATGAGGTGCGAGAGGCTGCCGAGCATGCCGTTGGTGCGCTGGTAGAGGTATTGGCCCTGCCGGGCGAGGGTGCCGGGTTTGTGCTGGTGCAGGCGTAGCGCTTGCTCGAGGGTGACGACGAGAGCGCTCCAGTGTTCGCGCTGCGCCGTGCTGCCGTAGGCGAACGGGTGGGAGGAGATGGTGGCGAAGCGGCCGGTGATCTGGCGGCCGCGGATGCCGGAGAACAGGCCGGCGTGCTCAACGTCGATTCCGGCGTAGACGAATGTCGCGGGAATGCGCTCGGAGAAGTATTTCAGTTGATCGGATACCTCTGCGCCCGCTCGGGTGGTCAGCGAAATGTTGTGGATCTCATCGACGAGGACCAGATCGCAGCCGACGGCGCAGAGGACCGCGCAGACGGAGTTGGTGATGTCGGTGAGATTGGCACGTCCCGTGAGTGGAAGACCGAGGAACCGCGCGAATTCGACCGCGACCATGCGCGCGGTCGCAGCCGGGGGCAAGGTGATGTAAACGACCGGAATCCGTGTCCCCCGAACAGGAGTGCGCAACCGCGTTCGAAGCTCGTGCGCCAGCCCCAACTGAGTCAACGCGGTGGTCTTGCCCGTGCCCGCGCCACCGGTGACGATTAGCCCGCGCCGAGCCGATATCTGGCGACGATTGAGAATCAACAGCCGCCGAACGGTTTTCGTGATGTCTTGGATGGTCGGGGTGTTCACCACGATCAGTTCAGAGTGGTAGTCCAGCCGGGTATCGTCGTAGTCGGCACGTTCGGGCGGTGCCAGCTCGCGCCAGTCTCCGCGCAGTTCAGGCGCAGAGCGATCACGGTCAACCCAGCGTTTCCAGCCTTCTTTGGTGGTGAGTGGGGCGTCCGGTGGCGGGTCGAATTTACTCATACTGGTCAGGGCCACCGCTGTGCCTCCGCAGCGGCGTCGAAGACACCGAACGGGATCACCGTGCCCCACTCGCCTTCGTCACCACCGCTGCCCTCGTCGAAGTCGTCACCGTCGAGCACTCGCAGGTCATCCGGCGCGACCGTGGCTCGGTGAGGTGTCGCAGCCCGGGTACGGGCCGCGATCTTGCGATCAACCTTGGTCCTGAGGCGATTCCTGGGTGCTGGCTGTGTATCCGGGCCGGCGGATGCTCGATCCAGCAGGTCTGCCAGCGCCCGCGCGGTCGCGGTCTCCACCGGTTCATCTGTCGGCCCGGCATCGGCGACGGTCTGGCGGGCGTGACGCCAGGTGAAGTCCGCGAACGGAGCCGACACCATCGGTAGATGCGTCCAGGTCGCTCGGATCCAACCACCTTCGTGATGGTTGCGGACGAACACCTGAGACAAGTCGTACGGGTCGTAGCGGACTTCCCAAGCCCCGTTGCGGGCGGTGACACCGGAATGCTGGCGCCGATAGGGATTGAACGCGCGATCGTCGTACGTGCGCCGGTCGAGGCGCACCCCGTAATCGTTGATGGTGCGCCATTGCGAAGGCAGAAGTTCGATGTAGTCCTCACCGGTCAGCATCAACGGCAGATAGCCTGCGGCGCTGACCAGCACCGCGTACATCTCGTTCGGTGACACCGCCTGACCGCTGTCGGGACTGCGCAGCCCGTCGTGTGGACGGCGCTGCCAGTGAATCACCCACTCGTCGAACAGATCCTGCAGTTGCGCCAGCGACCACGCAGCTTCGTCCTCGACATGCGCGCCGCGGCGGCTGACGTCGCGGCCGACGTAACCGGCGACATACTGGCAGAACAGGGTGTTGATCGAGGAAAATGTCCGCTCGATCACGCTGTTGTCGGTCGGAGTGCGCGGATGGGACGGCTGAACCGACATGCCCAACGCCTGACACGACCGCAGGAACGTTTCGGACAGGTAGACCTTTCCGCGGTCACAGCCGATCGTCTCCGGGACGATTACCGGTTTCGCCGCAGCCTGCTCCATACGGATATCGATGTCTGCCAGACTTCGATATGGCAACCGCGACACCGACATCCGCAACGCGTCTGCCCAACCCGGTCGCATCGGCTCAGGTACCAGCATCCGCGCCAGCAGCATCGATGCATCCACCGCCTTGGTACCGACCGGGCGGAGCACTCCCGCCGCGATCGTGCGCGTTGCGACATCGACCGCTGCGGTCAACTCGACTCGTCGGGCGATCCCGTCGTCGAAGACCGCCAACACGTCCAACGGCGTCGTGTCGATCTGAACGTGTTGTCCCGGCCGCGACGCCCATGTCGTGGTGAAGGGACCGGTCGGCCGATTGGCCGCGGATCGCCGCGTCTTCGCCGAACCGAACGTGTACTGTCCCGTCGACAGCGCTGTCACCAGTCGGTTGAATGTCGCCTTCGACGGCATCGCGACCACCCCGTCACCGTGCCGTTGCACCAGAAGCATTTCTACCTGCCGGCGCAGTCGATCCCGGGTTCCGGTGGACCGTTTCGTTTCCCCGTCCAACGCATCCAGGACCGCTGCCACCACGCGCTCGTCAGTGCGCCGATAGGTCGACGACGGCCGTGTCACCCTGCCGTCGACCAGCCCGCGCACGCCGCCGGAACGATAGCGGCTGCGCATCCGCTGAACCGTGATCGCGCTGGTCGGAAACCCCGCTGCAGTCAATTCGGCGGCCTTGGCTGCCTCGCGCTGGCGAATGGTGGTCCGCGCCGGGTCGTACTCGGGTCGAGGAGTGGCTCCCGGATCCGCTCCGGGCGGCAACCCGGTTTGGACCTCGACCACGTGTCGTTCCCAGTCACGAGCTCGCTCGGCGGCATTAGCAGGAACGTCGGCGAGGCTCTGCCCAGCCAGTCCACCCGACCCGAACCCGGCGTCGGACTGGCCGAGGATCGCGAACCCTGGCGAGTCCACCAGATGCGACACCAGAACCACCGACGCGGCCCCATCGGCTGCCTCCAACCTCACCCGCACACCGGACAGTGCCACCACCAGATGCTCGTCGTCGTCGAAAAATACGCGGTCGCCGACCTTCAGCAGCTTCATCATCTCGCCGCCGCCGACACGATCGACACCGACTCCAACCGCTGTGACAGATCCACGATCAGCTCCTTCGACCACAACAGGTGATGCAACACCGGCAATACAGCCACCGGATCGCCTACCGAACGCGCGCCCTCGATCATCGGCCGAGATTTCGCGAACGCCGCCACCAATGCCGCCGCCGTCGAATCCACTCGGTGACGAGGGTGTCGATACCCTGCCAGCCACTGCACGTTCGTCAACCAGACTGGATCGTGCTCGCTCACTCGCCGAGAGATCCAGCCCATCGACGCGCATGCCCGCGCGGTCGCTACGAACGAGGCCTCATCCCGCGGCTTGATCCGCGCCGCAGGTCGACAATCGACCACTACCCCGGTGCCGTCGGCCCGGCGGGCGAACAAATCCGGTGCATGTGATCGACTTCTGTGCCCATCGCGCCAGAACAGCCAGAACGGTTGCGCCGCGAACCCAGTCACGTCGGGATCGAAATCCAGCACCAACGCCTCGTCACGCTCCAACCAGGACTCGAACTCCACATGCGCCGACATCGTCGCCGACCAGTACAAGCCAGGATTGTGCCGCTGGCCCTGATACGACGGAATCGATCGGATCGGCGGAACCCGCTCGAACCGCACCGCCGCCGCGTCGGCCAACGAGCACCGAACCTCGACCCCACCCGAGCCCACGAAGCCGACCTCGAATGCGTCCAACCCGACCGACAACTCCGCGCTCCCGTTCGTCCGCAGCCAACCCCATGGGGCAGCGATAATGACACACCGCATCAGATGCCCTGAGTCTGCATCATATTGACGTATCGAAAGATCAGATTCGATGAGTCCACATCAGGTGCTATGAGCCAGAACAAATCGCGAAATAACACCGTCACCCCTTGACACGTGGGTTACGCTCCGAACAGCGCAACGAAGTGAGCATGGATCGGAGCGACCCCCCGCGTAGGGGATAAATTCTCTCCCCGGCAACTAGATCAAATTCGCGCTGTTCAGCTGGTTGCGGCCTTGGAAACGAGGGCCCGAACCGGCCCTTGTGTCCTCGTCGCACCCAGGCAGACAACCGCAGAAGTGTCTTCTCCCGATCACCACCCACGCCCCTCCCATGAGGGAATCAACGTCGCGAGCCTGTCCTTGTCCGGTGTCTGCGATATGTTCGGTGTCGAGTCGTTTCGCGTGACTCCCACCCATGTTCGAGCAGGCGCCCGCATCGTCGTTTCGGCACAAAGTTGGGGAAGGTCCTCCGGATCCGCGGATGCTTTTCGACACTGACCCCTTGATGGGTACATGCGGGGCACCCGTCAACGCGCCCAGTGATCGGAGCACACTCATGGTCTCGAATTCGGCTCGTAAGAAAGCTGCCCGAGAACACCAGATACTGCACGGCGGGACTTACGCATCGGCGCTCGCTGCAGTGAAGAAGATCGAAGCCTCAGTCCCAAGTCTGTCCTCGTGGACCCTGTCTCGAATGATCGAGGACGGCGTGCTCAGCGATGGCACCGCAGCATTTCTAGAGCATTGCGTTGCCGTGGGCCGAGTTGTCGTCATCGCCGGACCGATCGGCAGCGGGCGCAACGCCCTGTTGAACGCCTTGGTCAGAGGTATCCGTGAGGATGCACGAGTCGGCATCGTGGCGCGCTGGAAAGGACTCGACGAGCTCGTTCCTCACTTGAACAATGCGGTCGTTGCCGAAGTTCCCTCAGGTCTCACTCCATCACTGGATTGGGAGTTCTCGCTGAGTCGGCAACAACTCGAGTACCTGGTCGTGGACGAGATCATCGAGCCTGGTGATGGGCATTTCTTCACTCGGTTCGTCTCCGAAAATGTGTGCGGGGCGCTGGCGACGATTCAGGGGCAGACTGCCGACGAGGCCTTATCGCGAATGGCCGCGAACTTCGCGGCACTACCAGTCACAGAGACCACTCGTGTGCGTGCCGACGGAATCGAGGACATCGAAAAATTCATTCACGAGGTCGTCAACGTCGTCGTTGTCATGAAGCCGGACGGAGTGCGAGGAGTTCCCACAGTTTCCGAAGTCGCTGCGGTCTCCAGTGGACGAGGGCGCAACGGTCCGACATCGACCGCTCTACTGACCGAGTCCGATCACACGAGCGACGCAGTGAATGAAGCCGCCAACCTTCTCGGTCCAGCGCGTCGACCTTTTTGGAGGCCAACCAGGATTGGCGATTCATAAAGGGGTGTCAGTGATCCGAATTCGATCGATGCGCGTTGTTGCCAAGCGGTCGTTCTTGCTGCTCAACGCCAGGTTCCTGCAAAAGGGGATGTTGGGTCCGCGGTTGACGTGAACACACCTCGCCGGGACTGTGGCAATAACACCGGACGAGCCTCGTTGACATGTTTCGACTCCGAATCGGGCCGAATTTCTCGCGTGGTCCACTCATCTGCCACGGCGCAGGCTTGTGCTGTGGGAGATGAGTGGACCACTCCTGGCTCATCGGACGGCTACGGCGCTCACACGCCAGACGCCGAGTTTGATGGCACTCATGTAGACGGCGAAGGTGTTTTTGCTCAGTTCTTTTCCATCCGGTCCGGTGGCAGTCTGCGTCACTGCTAGAACGCGGGAAACTTTTTCGGGTTGATCAGCAGGGTGTTCGTCGCCGGCGATACTCGCTGTGGCAATGACGATCGCATGGTCGTCTGCCCAGTTCTGCCATTGCTTGCCGGTGATGGGTGCGAGCGCAATGAATGAGTCGGCGTTCGCGGCGTAGTACCTCTCGTCGAGGAGCGGCGCCGCCCGTTGCGCTGCCGCGGATTGGTTTACGTCCTTGCCTGGCGCGTAGGAGAGCAGGGTACGAGCGGCGGCGAGCATGACCGACTGCGCGTCGTTCTCGTTGGCTCCGGCCAGTGTGTCGGGGAGCACTGGAGGCGGAGTGGTGGTCAGTGCTGAAGGAGCGGTCGACGGCGATGGAACTGTCGTCGACGCCGAACCGGACTGGCCACTTTCAGCGAAGACGTCTGTCGATGGGAGTGGGGGCACCGTCCACGAGCTGTCGGCTTCGGCGCTCGTTTCCACCGGATGATCTTCGGGTTCGTCGCTTCCTCCGCACGCTGTCAGTACCAACGCGGCAGATGTGAGAGCAGCAAGAGCGAGCGAGCGATTTCGAGTAATCATTATGAAGGTTCCTATCCGAATCGTTTGACGTACATCTCTTCGCCGGCCCAGCCGGAGAGCGGCATGATCGAGACGCTTTTCCCCGATTCCGGGGCGTTGAGCAACATGTCCTGACCGTTTTCGGTGCCGTAGAAAATGCCGACGTGATGGGTATCGCCACCTGCGCCGAAGTAGATCAGGTCACCTGGACGCTTCTGGTCGAACGGAATGTCTTGGCCGCGGGAGTCATACAGCTGGCCGGGGTTGGAATGACTTCCGGTGAAGTGAGGGAGCAAAATTTGGCCACCGGAGGCTTGGTAAACCGCGTACAACGTCAAGCCTGAGCAGTCGAAGCCGACCTTGTTCGAATCGCCGTTCGCATCTCCTGCCCCGCCACCATCACTGATGCCTTTCGTTGGACCGTTCTGATCTCCGCCTCCCCACGCGTACGTTGTTCCGATCCATTGGGAGGCAGCAGCGATCACGTTCGCTCCGAACGGCCCACCCGGCTTGAACTGAGGTCCACCGGGGTTCGAGGTCCCAGGCGCGCAAGCGCCGCCATCGATGATCGTTGTTGCGGCGCCACCCTTGACGATGTCTGCCAGCTCCTGCGGCGTCAGGTCTTTGCCTGAACCTTTGAACTGCGAAGCTAGTTGCCGAGCGAGCGTTTCGTCGTCGGCGTATGCCTCCGGGTGAGCCGATCCCTGCACGGTTTGGGCGGCGACGGTGACTGGCATGGTTTGCCAGCCCGAAACTTTGAGCAACGCGTCAAAGAATTTGACGTTCGCCGTGACGGGGTTCATCAACTCTTCCGCGGTACCCCAGATGCCGACTTGCTGTTGGTATTGATTGACCGAGAGGTGATCGCTTCCGACGCCGTCGTGGGGATACTGCAGCGACTCGGGCACGTTGGAGCTGGCGAGCATTCGATAGGTCGATTCCTGGCTCATGGTGGCCAGGGCAACCACGATTCCTTGATCAGGAACGGCCATGGACTCACCTATGGCGACAGCCTGTTTCGCCAGCGCTGTTTGGCTGGCGTTGAGACCGCCCGTGCCGGCCGGGGTGGATTTCGCCACCAACTCTGCGTCGGGCTGAGCGGGGACGGAGGCTGCTGCCGGGGAGGCGGTTCCTCGTTGCTTGAGCCAGGAAACCGGGTCCACTCCACCGCCCATCGACCATTGTCCTGGGTAGATACCGAAGTGCAGGTGCGGGCCGCTGGACTGTCCTTCGCTGCCGACTTTGCCGATGAGTTGGCCTGCGGTGACCTTGTCGCCGGCTTTGACGAGCACTCCTGCTGCGGTCATGTGTCCGTAGAGAGATTCGACGGTCTGCCCATCGATGGTGTGCCGGATGCGGATCCAGTGTCCGTAGCCCGAGGCCGGTCCGGCGACGACGACTTCGCCGTCGCCTGCGGCGTAGAAGGGGGTATCCAATGGGGCGGCGTAATCCTGTCCGTCATGCATTCCGCCTTCTCGCATGCCGAACGGCGAGCTGATCGTGTACGTACCTTCGGCCATCGGAACTGCCAGCGATCCAGGTTTCAGACCTACCAAGGATCCGTCTGCACGAATGTCGGTACCGGTCGGCTGTCCGCAGGTGGTGTCCTCACCGGTGAGGGACAAGATGACGAGAACCGGCGCCATCAACACGACCATGCACACGATCGGCACGGAGATGAGGATCCACCACCACTTCTTCGACGAACTTTCCGAATCAGGGGACGGTGGTGCCGCCAGGAGCGTCATCAGCGCGGCCGCCGGGTCAGCGAGCTCGGCTGCGGGGTCCTCGCGTTACCTGCTCCGGCTTGAGCTGCCGCCGCAATCAGTCCTGCGGTTCTCGAGCCGGAACCGGTGGGAATGTTGACGGCGGGAACAACTGGAGCAGCTGGTGGACGTGCCGGCGCGGCGGTTGGCTTCGGCGCCTTCGGAGCGCGGGTAGGAGTAGTAGGCAACAACAGCGGTGCGCCGGAATCGGTGGTGAATTCGCGGAAAGCCCGACCGTCTGGTGCAACGGTCTTTGATGCTGAACTGCGAACTTGTCCGCGCTCCGGAGCAAGCCCCGACGGTGCTGTGGCGATCGACTTCTTGATGCCCGGTTTGTCTGCAACAGCCGCCTTCGAAAGTCGACTGCGCACCGCGGCCGCCGCGCTATCCGTACCGGTTCCACGGCTCGGTGAGCTCGTAGAGGACCGTGAGCCCGAGGACTGTGAACGGGCCATCGTGTCCGGGTCGGAGAGATTGTCGATCGACTTCTTGGCCTTCTTCGCTCCAGAGACTGCTTTCGTGCCCGCCCAGACTGCGGCAGCGACGCCTCCCGTAACCGCAGTCGATGTCGCTGTGCCAGCTACTGAGCCAACGGCTTTGGTTGAAGTAGTCGCCTTCTTCGCGATCTTGCCTGCACCCTGGACCGTGGCCTTGCCGCCACGGTAGATCTGTCGGCCCTGTGCAGCCATCAACGCGATATCGCGGCCCGACGTCGGGGTAGATCTGGTGATGGATGTGGGTGCGGCATCGGGGCGCTTCGCCAAAATCGACGCCAGACTGTCCGACATCCGTTGCAGTCCTTTGATCGCGCGGCGGAAGAGGAGGAGCGCGATGATCAGGAAGATGTCGACGAAGAAGACGGTGCGGATGAGGTTCGATTCGTCTGAAGCGAAAAGGTCTTGGACGACGAGCACGTATCCGACCAGGAAGACGATGGAAAACATCATCTGCAGCAGCGCCATCGCGACGTTGGCGATTGTGCGCCAAAACTGTCCACGCATCGACGGCGCGATGGCGACGACGATGCCAGGGATGGATTTGATGGCGTTGCCGATCGACACCCCGGCCGCGAGTACCAGCCTGCCCGCCAGGTAGATCGCGAAGGCCATCAGCAGGGTGCCGGCGAAGATCAAGAAGAGCAGGCCCATAGCTTGACCCGGGCCCGGGTTGTCGGCGTATTGCTTCATCGGACCGTCATCGCCGTCGCATGCCGCGATCGCGTCTTTGATGCGGTCTTCGGGCTTGTCGTCCGGGTTGATCAGGTCCAGGGCTGCCCCCGCGCCGGGAAGAATGTCACCGACCTTCTCTTCCACCTTGTCCATGACCCCGGGCCCGTCCGGGGTTGCGGCGTACGCCTCGTCGAATTCCTTGACGCACTTGCCGTTGTTGTCCGGCGCATCGAGGACGACACCGAAGTTGATCAGCTGGGTGGGTTGGCGCAGGAAGGTATCTACGAGGGTCGATTTGATGGTGTCGATCTGTTGATCGGCGTTGCCGCTGGTGTTCCCACCGTTCGCCAGTCCCGACGCGACTTCGAGTCCGGCATCGCGTGCAGCGAAAACCAGGCCGTCGTTCCCGACGACCCGGTCGAGCGGGTTGGCCAGGAATCCGACGGCCGCGGCCGCGATGACGCACGACATGAGCAGTTCGTAGATGCCGGTGGAGAAGCGGCCGCGTACGAACCACACGGCCACGCTGAATCCGGCGATCGTCAACATCAGTGGGGTGAGCGCGAATTGGTCGGTGATCGAAGTGACGGAGTCTGCGATGGTGCGGATCGGCGTGAGAATCATTTCGATCCAGTCGAAGGACAACGCGTAGGTGATGAACCAGATCGCGGTCGCCATCAGGAATCGGAAGATCTCGTATTCGAGGGTGATGATGTAGGCCCAGATCATTCTCCAGCCGCCGCCCATCGAGGCGTTGCCCTTGTCGATCGAGAGGAAGTAGCTCCAGGCGTCGATTCCGTGCGTGTCCTTGAGTGCCATCCACGCGAAGAACGGTGATGCACCTCCTCCTCCGCTGGGGTCTGCGGCCGCGGGCGTTGCGAAAATCAGCAATAGCGCACCAAGGGCGTGCCATCCAGCGGCCACCCGAATGAGCAGGCGGCTCCACCAGCGTGACCACAGCCAGCGAGAGATCGGTTTGCTCACGTACATGATGACGACCAACCAGGATTCGGGAATCCAGGCTTTGGCGAGCCTGCCGGCGAAGTGCAGGAGCCAGCGAAGTGAGTGTGTGACCGCGGCGCGGACGCTGAAGTACTCGCGGGCTTCGGGACGGCCCTCGACAACGTCCTGGTCGAGGGGGTGCGCCGCGGTCGAGGTCATGCCTTCACCAGCTTCTTGTTGTCTTTCGGGGTGGTCAGTGCGGCTTCACGGCGCGATTCGGTGGCGGGGAGAAGTGTCTTGATGCGGCCGACGTTTCCCCCGCCGTCGCGCATGTAGCCCTCGCCTCGGCGATGCGGCTCGACGTAGCCGTCCTGGCCTGTGACCGGCGCTGTCTGCTCCGTGAGCTCTTTGACCAGGTCTCGGTTCTCTGGGTCCAGGCCCAGCCACTCGATCGCGCGCTTGGCGAGGCCTTCGTCGGTGTGGCGATGAACAAATCGGGTTTTGATGAGGCCACGAAGTTTCGGTGTTCCGAAGGCGCAGTCCTGATCACCTAATCCCACTGCTGCAGAGGACTTTCGGCCTTGAAGAACGAAATCTTCGATGATGTCGATACCGTCGTCGGCATTGAGAAGGTGATGGGCTTCGTCGACGAGGAACAGCGCCATCTGATCGGAGTCGGCGAAGCACTGCCCGCGGGCGATCTTCGCGATGAGTGTGTAGACGGCGTGACCGAATCGCTTCTCGAGCGGCAGATTGTCGTACAGGTGCTGCTTCTCTGTCTGCAGCTGGGTGGGGAGCTCGACGCGGTGGGTTCGGAAGATGATCGCGGGTGCGGTGATCGGCAACGCCGGAAGATCCTTCGCGAAGAGCGCTGCGGCATAGCTCAATCGGGCGTAGACGTTCATCTCCTCGCCGAGGTCGTGGGCGCCGGCGATCAGGCAGTCGTCGGAGAGGAGGTGCTCGGTGAGCTCGCCCAGCCCTGCGTAGGGGTGACTGGTGCGATAGGACGGTTCGAGCACCTTGGCCAGCGCCTTGCCGTGTGTTGATGTCGGCTGGATTCGCAGCAAGGCCAGCATCACCGATTGCGTCATCTCCGCCGCGATGTTGGGCGGGAAGATCCGCAGTGGGTCGGTGCTGTAATCGGGTTCGACCAGATCGACGATGACCGCATCAGTGACCGCCCGAGCCCAGTTGGCGTATTCGCCGAGGTCACTTTGATCGATGCCGATGACCTGGCCGCCGCAGTCGACGACGTGACCGGCGATCACCTTCATGGTGACGGACTTTCCGGATCCGAGCTCCCCGGTGACAGCCCACGAAGAGGACTGGTCCCGGAGGGACTTACCGAGTATGTCGTTGAACACCGCACCGATCCGGGCTGCCGTGATGTTCAGTGCCAGCAGGGGTCCGGAACTGTCGCCCAGATCGTTGCGAGTGAACGGCATGTAGGCCGCGAAATGTGTCGAGGTGGTGATGTGCCCGAATTCGCGCACGATCTTCGACGTCGGAACGCCGGGAATCATCGCCCACCACAGGTCCTCTTGAAAACCGAGCGGCGCGACCAGCTTGTAGTCCTGATGCTCAAAGGACTTCTTCACTGTTTGGGCATCAGCGAGGGCCTGCTCTTCGGTCGACGCGCCTACGGCGAAAAGCGCTGTCCAGGCGACTTCGACCTCGTCACGGTTGGTTTCGAGAAGCGAGCTGTACTCGGTCAGTGCAGAGGCTGCGATATCAAGGGCGCCCTGTCCACCTGCCAGCTCGCCTTCCCGCTGCTCGTACTGCTCTTTGAGGTTTTCCAGCGCACGCTTGTTCGCGCGCATCACGTCAGCGCCTGCTGTCACCTTGAGTCGAGCAACGAAATCGACGTCGATGTCTCCGAAGTCGTCCGCCAGGGAAAAGAATTCCGAGCCGGGAAAGAGGACACCACCGGAGGGCATGTCCGCTAGCGCGAGAATTACTTGGTACGACGCCGGTCGATCATCGATGTCGTAGGGCTGATCGATCTTGAGAACTCGACTGAATGTGGGGACCTTCGGACGCCACCAAGTCGTGGGCTCATCACGATCTGATTGCGCGCCTTCGTCGAGTCGTGCTGGGGCAAGAGCCGCTCCCGATTTCGGGGAAGGCGTGGACGCGGCGCCAGGCATGTCTCGATCGACATGGAGGCCGCGGCTCATGGAGTGCTGCCAGAGCCAAACCATCTGTGCTGGTGTTGCCGGCCGAGCCTCGAAGACTGCGGGGATGTCGGCGATGATGAGATCCGCCTGACGAATTCGCGCCCGCACCTCATCTTCGGGGACGGAAGTTCGAGGGAGTCCGATGAAGTCCGACAGCGACGACCATGCCGCGTGCGTGGCGGCTTTTGCTTGTCCGGCGAGTCCTGTCGTTGTCAGAGGGATGCTCAGATAGAACACTCGTTGGCCGGGGCGATAGAGCTCGATGGAGTCGAGGGTGGCCTCGCATTCGATCGCCCAGTCTGTGTGGACGTCAAGATCAACGCCCTCGGTCATCCTCGCCACGACCGCTTCGGCGCTCAGCGATGAGGCGATGCCCATCAACATCGACTCGCCGGGCAGTGCGCGCACAAGCATCGTGTGCAGAGTCCGGGCGGTGCGCTTGTCGACGTTGGGTCGGTAGCCGTAGTCCATCCCGCTCAGTACGTAGTCGGCCCACACGACACCGGATTTCGTCCACCGGATATTTGCTGCCATTGACAGAGTTGGCTGTTCCATTGCGGCGAATCGCTTTCTACTCGGAGTTTCCGGCGGTGGCCAGCGCAAGGAGTTCCTTGACGCTCGAACGGCCGGGGCGCGGGGCGGGATCGTTTGGTGAGAGGACGGGCAGTTCCTGAGGTCGCGACCGAGTGCCGACAGCGTTGGGTGCGACCGGTACAAATTCGGAAGGGGATTCGGGTTCTACAGCAGCGACGAGTTGGTCCTCGATGCGCGGATCGGCAGTGATGTAGCCGCCGGCGTGAACAAGGTGCGGTGCTCGGATATTCACGCGTTTTCCGTTGATCTTGAGCTTGGCCTCAGGCGATGCGAAGACTGCCTTTTTGACCCCTTGAGCGACAGATGCCGGGCTGCGGCCGGCCAATCGGAGCTTGCCGACGACGAACACCGTGCCGCCGCAGCATGCAACGAAAAATCCGACGTTCCACGTGATGCTGTCGCCGAGCCACAACGGATGCAGGAGCCACAGGATTGCTCCGACAGCGGCGCCACTAACAGCTTGAGGGACTGTGTAGGGGCCGAAAGGGAGCTTCTTACCGTCGGGTGTGCGGCCGATCAGCTGAGGAATACTTCGAGCTGTTGTGAAGTCCTTGATGACTTCGACGTTGTTGTCGTCGTTCATGCGTGCACCGACTCGCGTGAGGAGTTCTGTCGGTGTGCTCGTGTGGTCGCGTCCGTTGCCGCGGTGGTTACCTCGGACATCTGCAGTCCTCCTTTGTCAGGGTCGGTGAAGGGCGATTCGACTGGTCTCCAGTCGCCGTTTACACCGGCAGATCCAGGCCAGGGTCCGGTGCTTCTACGACCTGCACGACAGAGATGGCCAGGTCCTCTCCAGTTCGGTCTTTGAGGGAATCCATGTTGAAGACCACCCAGAGCGCTACAGCACCGATGAGGGAAGTCACGACCAGCCGAGCGATGGTGAAGGACTGCATCAAGTTCCGGAGAAGGAAGAACAGGACCAGGCAGCTGGCTGCGGATTGGAGGGCGAGCTTTCCGTTCTCGGTCAGCTCTCCGATCTTGTCGAAGACGCCGGCTGCAACGATCGCGGTGTTGGGGTCAGCGGCGGCGAGTGCGATGAACATGATGGGTCACCTTTCGGTTCGAGGAGTCAATTTCCTGAAGGGGAAAACAGTGGGACTTCGCCGACAGCTGGAAGCGTCGATCCGGGTGTTTGGCTTGGTGCCGGGGCCTGAGTCGGCACTCCGGATGTCGATGCGGAAGTAGAAGGAGTGCTCTTGGGGGTCGACGTGCTCGGAGCGCTCGTGGGCGACGAATCGGCCTCGCGGCGAGGAGCAGTAGCGAAGAGCGGCGTCGAGTCGATGGCGCTGACTTCCCAGCGGCCGCCGCGGGAAGTCATCGTCAGCGCGTATTGACCGTTGACGGATTCAGAATCGGTGATCTTCAAAGATGCAGTGATCAACAGGCGCACAACGTCGCCGTCAGAACGCGGTGCTGCCGAGTTCGAGGCGCTGAGATCGACTGACGACAGCACATCGGTGAGTGCGATGCTGCGGTATGGCGCCGGGACGATCGGCGCGATGGAGACCCCCGGCGTCAGGTACCGGGCAACCTCGCCGTTGCCCGTCAGGAGGGCGGAGAGAAACTGGTTGGCCGACGTTCCGATCGGGTGATTCGCGACGCGGAATTTATAGCCGAGTTTGACGTCCACGGCTGTCGATGGCTGCGCGACTTCGGAAGGAAGCGTGGCGGCGCGTGCACCGGATTCGGTCACAACAACAGGAACTTGGAAGTAGCGCCGAACGGTCGTTGCTGAGGTGTCGGCGGCGGGGCGCACGGAGACCGATACCGTCACGGCGTAGGTTCGTGCGTCGCGATCAAAGGCGATCGACGCGATGGCGGGGTCCGTCGCGACGTAGAGCGCAGATGCCGGGAGGTTCGGTGGCGTGGCAACAAATCGTTCAATTTCGCGTTCGTTTCCTCGGCTTCCTTGAAGCCACGCCACGACCAGTTGACGGGCTACATCTTCGGCTTGGGCTTGTGCTGCGGTATCAATGTTTTGCGCTCCGTTCTCAGTTGCTTTGACGATTGCCGGAGTTGAAGAAGAGCCGAATACGACGAGCAGCAGTGAGGCAATTCCTGCGATCAGAGCGGCGATGATGGCTGCGCGAATTGCGCGGGTTGTCCACTGTTGCCGGAGGCCCCATTGAGCCCTCTCGGCGCGGGCACGCTCCTCCATCTCATCGACTTCATCAACGATCGTCTCGGCGGAATCTGCGGCGACAGAGCCTTCCTGTTTCCTTTTCGGAGTGCGTCCGAAGTTGTTGATCTTCTTCCAATCGATGTTCATCGGATACCTGCCTCGGACGGCTGCTCGGACGAGTCGTGGTCTGATTTGCCGTCCGAGATGTCGGCGCTCATTGCCCGCGTAAGCGCTGCACGAGCGGCCGGCGCCTCTGCGAATACCAACAACGAGAGCGCGGCGCTGGCTTCTTCGTCGAATGGGTTTCGTGTGAGAGCCGCGGCGACTCGACGGATCTCCTCAGCAATGGCATGGGCGTAGCCGAGATCGTGCAGTAGCGCTTGCATCGAGTCGTGCATCCGGTCCTCCTGGCGACTGGCGAGTGTGAAAGCCGCACCGAATTTGTGGGCTTCTACTTGTAGGAAGATCCGGGCGCGAAGACCTGAGTGACAGAGCTCGCCAAACTTTTTTCTAAGTTTTTTTCGAGGGCGGCCAGGTGCTTGTTGCCAGAGGTTCAAACGTGCACGTCGGCGCCCTCGATGCATGCGCATCCACTCACGGCAAAGCGCGCGGCAACAACATCTCCGGCAACAACAAACACACCTCGGGCAACAACAAACATGCAGTTCAGAGGCAATATAGGGCTGCTCTACTGGGCGCGAGACCAACCTCGCACGCGCACAGAGGAGACCCGTGGAAATGTCCACCCACGCAGCAACCGCACCCAGCCATTCGTCGTCCGCCCTGCCGTCCCACGACGCGACTCGAGGCGACCTCTACAGCCGCCTGAACACCGAATGGATGCAGCTGTGCGCACGACCCTCAGCAGCGGCCGAGGTGCTCACATGGTCGGTCAATCAGTCGGCCCTGAAGCAGGTGCAAGAACTCAACGACTTGGCTGGCGCCCATCGCCTCGATCGCGACGCCGTACTGCTGGCACTGCTGACCCTCCACCAGGAAGGCAGCGTTCTTGCCGGCCGAGCGCTGTTGCAGCTGATGCTCGGAAAGCTCATCTCGTTGACCCGTCACGCACGAGTGACGGGCTTCGATTCTTACCACGCCTACGACGAGCGCGCCGCCACAACCATCGCAACCTTCATGTCATTGATCGCCGACTATCGCCCGTCCGGAGAGAACATTTATGCAGCACTCTTCTTGCGGACTTTGAAGAAGATCGCACACGAAAACACCTTCGCCGGCGAGATCCCCGCATCCGATCTGATGGATCGTTCAGATGCTCCTGAGGCTGAGATCGAGAGCCCATTTCTCGCCCAGGATTTGCTCGCATGGTCGGTACGAAACGGAGTCATCAGCGGCGTCGACCGAGATCTCATTCAACGCGCATATCTCGACCAGACAGACACCGATCTGACATCGATTGCAACTGAGCTCGGCATGACATCGGCCGCACTTCGTCAGAGGCTCTATCGAGCGGTGTCGAAGATCCGGAAGAGCATGGGAACTTCGAATCAGGCGACCGATCATGCGCGCTTCGCCCGTGCATCGCGCAGCGCTCGACCGGTCGAACTGGTTCTGTGATGACTCGAACCCTCGACACACTTTCTTTGGTGGTGTGCTTCCTGATCGCTGGTTTCGTTCTGAGCGAATCGTCCCTATTGCTCGAGAATGCGGGGAGTTTCGACGCTGCGTTACGTATTCCTTCCGCGACTCATCCCGAATTTTTTGGACAGGCGATGTCGCTCGCTCACCGCGCTGTCTTCACCGTGGTCGATCTTCTCCCGAACACCTTGACCGCACATTCGAGCGGCGGGCTTTCCACCGTTCCCTCGCTGTAATCGCTCACGAAAAGAGACCCGTAATGATGACTACCGATTCCACATCCGCCGGCTACCGACGCGCATTCTCGACCGGATCGGCAGCCGTCCTCACAGCAGCCGTGGCGTCAACTCTGCTCATGATTTCGACGCCGGGGACCGCTCACGCGGCACCTGGTTCTGAAGGATGCCCCACCGCAGAGGTGGTCATGCTGACCGGAACCTTCGAGACAGATTCGGCTGCTGATCCTTCAGTCGCGACTGGTCTTCTCAAGCAAGTAACGGACCCACTTGTGCAGCAGTTCGGAAGCTCCATCAAAGTCACCTACCCGGCATACGAAGCATCAGCGTTCAACAAGGGCAAGACCTACGGAACCAGTAAGGCCACCGGAATAGAGGCCGCCGCGAAAGTTATGCAGACACGTGCAGCGCAGTGTGCCAACACTGTCTTCGCTCTCGGCGGCTACAGCCAGGGTGCCGATGTCGCGGGCGATCTGACGTGGTTGATCGGTCACGACAAGGGGCCGATTCCCTCGGAGAAGCTGATCGCAGTCGGCCTGGTTGCCGATCCCCGACAGAGTCCGAACGGCGACAACACTCTCGTTGGTCCACCTGTCGACGGAGTTGGTATTGCGGGGGCTCGGCCAGGTGGATTCGGAAAGACCGCGGCGGTAACGCGGTCGTACTGCGCACCTGACGATCTCTACTGCTCGACGAACAGCAACAAGGACGGGCTTCTCGCCGGGCTCGGCCGAGTGCTTTCCCAGCCTCCTACTGCATCCGGTCCACAGCAGAGTGACGGTTCTCAGCCCAACACCGCGGCCCTACAGAACGCCTTGGTTTCGGACTACTCGAAGGTCGACCTCCCGGGCCTTGCCGGCAACGTCGACACACTGCAGAAGCAGCTCCAATCTGGCTCCCCCGACCTTGCCAGCGTGGGCCAAGCGGCATCCGACATTGCGAACACTCTGGTCCCTGTTGCCGATACGACCAAGTGGGTGACACAGAATCCCGCTGTCGAGCAGTCACTCCAGACAGCGGACGCATCCACGCCTGAGTTCGCGGCCGGCAAAATCGTCGAGACGGTCAAGGGCATCGATGTAGCCGGCGCATTGAAGGCTGCCGACACGATCGCGAAGACAGTCCAGGGAGCCACAGGCGCGGCGCAGGTACCGCAGCTGCAGGCCTCCGTCGACACTCTCACCAATCAGGTCTCACCTCTGACTGCTACCCCGGCGGATGGACTCTCCATTGCCGCGAACGCGCTCTCGATCATCAAGCCAAGCGTCCTGATCGATCAGGTCACCCACATCGGGACGAATGCCTTCGCATTGGCCAACAACATCCCTGCTGTCGCGGACATCTTCGTCACTCGTATCCCGCAGATCGTTCTCGACCCCGCACTCGATCCCATGGCGAAGGTCAAGGCCGTGCACGCCGAGTTCGACCGAATCAATGTTCTCTTCGAACCACTCGTCAAGCTCGCTGCCGGGCTGGACTACAAGACCGCAGCATCGCTCATCGCGATGATCCCCGATCCGTCCGGTACCGCTCAGATCGTGTCGATGATCGTTGGACTCGTCGGCAACCTCGACATCATCGGATTGGCCAACTCCGCCGGCGAACTGCAGAAGCAGCTCTGGCATGCGATCGAAACCGGCGATGTCATCGGAGCCGGTCTCGGTGCACTCCCCCACATCCTCGACTTCGCGAAGATCGCAGTCGGCACGCTCGGGGGTGGACAGAAGACTGATCCGGCCAAACTGGGAGCTGCGTCCACATCGTCGGTGACCAGCCAGCAGCTCACGCAGCAGTCCCAGGCCGGGGACCTTGGTGGTCTCGCCTCGAACCTCACCGCACTGGCAGGTTCTGACGGCGCCGATGCACTGGCACAGATCGGGACTGAAGGACTGAAGTTCGCTTCGTTCATCGGTTCCGGAGCTCATCAGAGCTACGGCGAAATGGTCATCGACTCCGCCGGCACGACCGCCCTCCAGGATCTGACGAACCACTTCCGCGACGCCATCGCAAAAGTGACCGCCTGACATTCTTCAAAAGATCCGCATGGCCAGAGAAGGGTCCCACCGTCACCCGGTGGGACCCTTTTCGCTTGTCTACACCGCTAGTCTCGTGGGATCCGTTCACGCGGATACTGGCCAGCGGTTGTCCCCCGCCGTGCTTGCGGGCGTCGTAAACGTCGGCGCTGATGTAGTGGAAGGTTTCTATGACTCGGCCGGCGTCGACGCGCCAAGGTCTGACGTTCGTTTGATGGACGGGATCGGGAAGGTCAGGCGTCGACCAGTGCGGAGCTTCCACCGTCGGCGATGTGCAACCTACTGCGGCGACGCTCCAGGACGCGGTCGACGGACAGAGTTCCCGCACCGACGAAAACCAGAAGGAACAGGGCCCAGCAGAACAGGGCGGCGGATTCTCCGCCGTTCTGCATCGGTAGCGCACCCATTTCCTGGTGGCTCCAGAAGTACGCGTAGGCCATCGATCCGGAACTGACGAAGGCGGCGAGTCGGGTGCCGATGCCGAGGATCAGAGCGATGCCACCGACGATCTGGATGATGGCTCCCCACCATCCCGGCCAGGCGCCGAACGCTGCATTGGTTCCGCCATAGGGTTCGGTCGGCCACGACCACAGGCTCGTGGTGCCGTGGCAGAAGAAGAGGAAGCCGATGACGATGCGGAAGGCCGCGATCGCATAGTCGCTGGTGCTGGACAGGCGAGCACTGAGAGTTGTTGTCACTCGAAAAAGTAAAGCATGGCTAGCCTAAACTTGCGATACATGGTGTCGTCGCTGCGCCTAGGGAGATCTGTCTGGTTACAAATCAGCGATCCGTGACCGGGTTGTGATGGTGTTCCGCGTCACCCTCCATTCCCATGCGAAACAAGCAGGTGAGCGACGTACAGGGAGAGCGAACACGCTTGTGAGGACCCTAGTTTGAACTCTTCCGCGACTTTCGGAGACATAGTTTTCCGGTCCGGTTGGTACGTTTCCTTCCATTCGAAGTTAGTTTGCAGCTATCTGTAATGAGGGGTACCGGATGAGGTGGAGTTCGAGAGCGCCGGCGGCCGTGTTGGCGATTGCGGCGGCGGCCGGACTGATCGTCGGGGTGTCGACTTCGATTGCCGACGCGGAAACCCCGGCGGAGCGCTGTGCCCGGGAAACATCCGCGTACAACAGTGCGTGGGCAGCGACCTGGGCTGCCTCACATCCGGGGAATCCCGGCCCTGCCCCGGCCCCACCGGTCCCGTACGTGTGCGTCGATCCGGGAACGGCACCGACGACTACGACATCCCCGCCCACGACCACGCAAGGGTTGCCCACTGCGCAGTCTCCGGGCGGTGGCCCGAACGTCGGGGCGAATGCGCCGACGAACTTCCCGACCTACAACGGAACGCCCATCGTGACCGTTCCTTCGGTCCCTGGATCGCTGCCGTCGACGTCGTCCCCGGGCGTTCAGCGGGAAGACAATTCACGCCCACTCGACGAGGCCAGCGTCGATGTACTCGACGACACTGAGAAGTCGTCGCAGGTTACTGCTGAAAGCACCTCTCCGGCCGCGCCTTCCATCATCGGGCCTGTTCCCGTTCCGGGCTTGGTCCGGCCGGTCGATCGGGAGTACAAGAGCGATCGCATCGACGCGTACGACGATCTCGGTCCGAATGAGCAAGCAGCCTGCGACAGCAACTACTTCTACTGCTTCAATGTCAGTCGCCGAGGAGCGGACTCTGTCCCCTGGGACGAATCCGAAAAGTACTTCCCTGATTCCGAGGGCTACAACGGGGTCGACGATCGCCGCGATGCGGCTCGTCACTGCATATGGATGGGGATGATGACAGCATGGTCGACGGAAACCTACGCCCGTACTTTCGCCGACGCTCACGAAACTGACAGCCCCTCGGCACCAAGCGATCCGGCGTATTCGCAAGCCTCTCGAGACATGGACTTCTACAACAACGAGACCGGCATCGCAGTCGGGTTGCGCCATGATGACGACACCGCCGGAATCATCAACGAGTGTGTGACCAGAGCGCGCGCAGCGACGAAGATTCCGATGACTGGCGTGCCCTCGCCGTCATCCAATACTGACGGCAACGCGTTGTTGTACTTCAATGGACCGTAGACCACCTTTAGGAGCACCGATGACATCACCGACAGGCAACACCGTGATGCGCAGGTCCGCGCACGTGGTCACCGCACTTGCCCAGATCCTGGTCGGCGCCGCGCTGGGGGCCATCGCCTGGAATTTCAGCGGCAGAGTAGTCCCGTCGTCCTGGCACTGGTTCCCGCAACTTTTCCTGGTGCCGATACTGGCGTTCACCGCGCTCTCGGCGACGGTATGGGCCCTACTTCCAGCCCTTCGATACCTTGCCGTCGCATTCGTGGGCGGTGCAGTGCTCGCATTTGCAGCGTTCGCGTGGATCATGTTGTGACCATGAAGAACTAATCGGACGCCGTCCCAAGCGCCGCCCTCGTCAAACAGCAAGAAGGTCCGCACCGAATCTGCGATGCGGACCTTCTCCATCTCCGCGATATGCCCTGTGTCGGCAACTTCCGAAGGACGGAACATTGAAAAATCTCAGCCATCCGGCGAAGACATGAGAGAGTCAATCGGGTACGCGGTCATCGCGGCGGCACTGATCGCGATCAGCTTCTGTATATGGGCAGCGATCCGTCGGCGGAAGCGAAGACGCTCGATCGCAGCTCCGCTCGCATGGATCCCGATCATCACTCTCTGCGGATACTTCGGTTTCGGAGCGACATTGATACTGGGTGTACCGAACTTGATCGACTGACGCCTCACGGCGCACGTGCGGCTGCCAACCTCGTCGCAGAACTCGTCAGAGAGCAAGCGGTCTATGCACTATTAGCCGACGGACTCGTGCGGCGGTCGCAGAACGTATCGGTATCGCCAAGAATGAGATCGGCCGGATCTCGCAGCGCTCGGTCGATGGGGATCTACCAGGCTCGAATGCGATCCTTGTGTTCTGATCGCAAAGGGAAGACGTACGAGGGCGTTGGTCTTGAGATTTGGCTCAGTGTGCGAGGTAGATCAATGCACGTCAGGCAGAATCATCCGGCATGAGCACATCGATCATCATCCTCGATACGAACATCCTGACGCGAAGTCCGTTCTTGGATTCTGGAGAATGGACTCAACTTCATGCCCACACCACTGACTGGGGACTCAGTTTCACGGTGCCCGAGGTCGTGCTCATGGAAACGGTGAATGTCGTACGACGTCAGTGGGAGCCAAAACTCAGTCAGCTAGAACAGATCTCTACCTCCTCGTGGGGCCGTCGCCTCGACAAAGAGCTTCAAGCAGTAATTGATGCGGCCGCCGAGCGTAATGAAAGTTACGAGAGTGCGCTCCACAGCAGGCTAGAAGAGCTGGAGATTGGGATCACTCCTCTGCCAACAATCATCGATCACCTGGACATCGCACGTAGAGCGTCCGAGCGACGGGCACCGTATGGAAGGGCCGGTAACGGCAAAGAGGAGTACCTGAAAGATGGGTATCGCGACACCCTGATCTGGCTCACCGTGCTGAAAGTGGCCGAGAACCACCCAAATTGCGATGTTTGGTTCGTCAGCGACAACTACACCGATTTCGGCGGTAAGCGCGAGGATAAGGACACGCGGGATACATCGGACTATCCGCTCGCTTGGCACTCGGAGTTGATCCCCGAGCTGGTCTCTAAGGGCCTGATCGATCGGGTGTTCTACGCGCGCGGATTGGGGCGTCTTGAGGAACATTTGCTTGCGACGTTCGCGCCGCTCTCCGATGCAGAACGTGAGGAGCTGTGGGAGGCTCTCGATCGGAGCGAACTGGATCATCGCCTGATTCAAACGCTATTCACCACATCAGTCGAACCACGCGCGGCCGCCCTTCCCTTGGACACATATTCGGCGACAATCATTTCCAGCGTTCGGGCGAGTGACGCAGTTCGTTTCACCGAGGCTGCGCGGCGCGCTGCGAACACCTGGACTGCACGATTCAACTGCACCATCGTGGCCGACGTCGAGGTGACGACTTTTCAAGGTGATGTGTCTGTGGAGTCGAAGCTGCTGATCATTTCCGGTCGCATCGATGTCAATAGTCAGAATGAAGTGACAATGTTGACGATCGACGCCATCGACGCAAGTGCGGATGATCCACAGCGACGGGCATGGGAGCGAGTTGATAGCGGCGAGCTCTTCGCACGAAAGCTACTCGCCGACCTCAACCCGCCGGCCAACTCCTATCTAAATCTGATCTCCGGCTTCAGCCAGCCGAACGCGTACCAAAATCTGATCTCCGACTTCAATCGGACCAACGTCCACCACAATCTGATCTCCGACTTGAGCCGGACCAACGTCCACCAAAGTCTGATCTCCGACTTCAACCAGAGCAGCATCTACCAAAAAATTCTCGACGGGTTCAATCGGCCGCCCGATAAATACCGTGCTACATCCGGAACGACACCTGACAAGCCGGAGGAGCCGGATGATTCCCCTGGTGTGAAACCCGGCGACTAGACGAAGGTGGTGTCCATCAATCGGTAGTTACTGCTCACCGGAGTCATTGTTGCGTGACAGCCCTTTCCACCGTTCGTGGGCGGTTTGGCAGGGGCACCCGGCGCCCCCGCCGATGTCCGTCCACACGATGCACCACCATCGCGAGCGCCGGCAAAGGCACGATCGGGGGTCTCTCCCCGCTTAAAAACAGTGCTCATCCGCTGCTTGTCCTACCGCAACCAAGTCCTCGTTCAGACGACTGTGCTCAACTGCGGCGATGAATGAGCGCGGACCAACCCGATCGTGCCCCGCCGCCCTGTCATTCCAGCTGAGGTAGTTCAGTGCGGTGGGTAGTCCATGACTGCAGATAGCCTCCCCACATGGCTCCCCCTTCACCGTTCATCGACAGCGACCGCAACTTGTTCGTCGTCCATCTCCATACGGCAGCGACGAGCACTGGCGACCAGCGCGTGCGGGAAATTGCAGCGATAGATACGAGTAGCGGTCGATCGTGGGAGATCATCCTGGCGGGCGAAGGCGCACTCGCTGACGACGCTGCAGCAGTCCCCGAACTCGCGGCACTGGCACGCAACATCGAAGGGCAGGTCGCCGGGGGGTTCTACCCGGATGCGCACACCCGGCTCCTCAGACGTCTGTTCGTAGAACTGGGTCTTTCTCCGACGTGGCATCAGAACTCCGATATCCGTCAGCTGACAGCCGGCGCATTGGGGATCCCACCCACCCATATGCCCACCACGGAACAGACCTGCAATCTGTGGGGTGTTTCTGTACGAGCACGCGAAAGCGCCGTTCACATGGCGGAAGCGGCGGCAGCGTGCTTCGACGCGCTCGCCTACTTCTCAGCAGGTGATCAACGCCGCATGGTCGATGTCCAACTGAATTGAGTCAGCTATGCCAAACCGAATGTCGAAACTGAAAATGCCTGCAGGCCTGATCCTGTTCTTACGGCGGTTACGCTGGCGCCACGTCGCGTTCCTGTGGTTCGTGGCAGCCCTGCTACTGACGTTGATCAACAGCGAGGTTGAGGCTGGGACGGCCTCTCATTGGGTACTTGCGGTTCCCGTCGCGCTCTCTCCCGTGCTTGTTCTTGCCCTTTGGGTGCGAGCGAACAGGAAACGTTGAAGGCTCTCCCCGTCCACTCCCCCGCGTCACGTTCCGAGTTCGTCGTCTTTGAAGAAGTATCCGGTCAGCGCCGCGGCGATCAGGTGCGAGCGGGATTTCGCGCCAAGTTCCGCGACAAGGTGATCGATAACGTCGAAGTCCGCGTGGAATAGTCGGTAAGTCACCTGCGTCTCATTATCGTCACGTGACGTTTTAGCGCGGATACCTCGGGCCGCGAACAACCCGCCACCGATTCGCCCGCCCGGATAGAGCAGTTCCGGAAGCCGATCATGAGTCGCTTCTATCGCGACGATGAAGATCTGACCGTTCGTCATCCCTGTGCTCGCCCGCAATTCCTCGAGCTTCGCATAGCACCTGGCCGGCACCCGAACACTTGAGGACTTCCCTCCCCCCTCCAGATCGGAGGAACGGTCGATTGGCTCCCGATCTTGTTGACTTTCAGGAGCTTCCAACTCGGCGGGGCGCTCAGCCTGCGCGGGCGCTTCCAGTTGGTGTTGAACTTCGTCGGTGTCACCCTCGATGTACGCCGTAGCGATGCCCTCGAGAGATCGGGCTGCTGCCGAGCGAAAGGTGCCGGCGAGCGGCCGGTGCCCGCCAGTCAACTCAGTCGGGCCCTGGTTGTGCATGCTGGTCACGTCAATCTCCGATACTGAACAGGGAACGAGATGCGCTCGCTCAAACCCAAAATGAACCTGCTGAGAGTTATACAACCCTCCCTGGACAACTTGGGTTCGGTAAGACGAGCCACCCAAGACCCGCGAATCCTCCACCCAAGTCGCCGTCGTCGCCGTTAGAGAAACGTATCGGATCATTCCGCTACAACCAAGGCGCGAGCACTAGCTTGCTTAAGCGTACTGGCCTCACAAACTCACAGCCACGTCACAGTCGTACCGGGGCCGTCCCAGTATCGTCCCAATTCTATAGTGCCGGACGCTTGTTCCTGCACAAAACAGATACTGGGATGGTACTGGGACGATTTTGATGCCATCTTGAGTGCGCTTCGAACTCGCACACTTGCTATTGCGCGAGGAGAAACACTCGTTTGTTATCGGCTCCTAATTTCGAACCACCAGAGTATTTATCGCCGTTTGGGACGCAACTAGGACTACTGATGACACACCACCGGTGTGGTGTCATCATTGTTCTATGACCGTTCCCAACAGCGAGATGGGCCTCAAGCTCAACTCCGCATGGATCGACGATCTTCGCTGGCACCGTGACCAGTACAGACAGTCACGTTTTCAATGGACAAGTAGCGACGCCCTTTTAGCCGCGACCGAATTCACTCGCGGACGCCAAAGTTTCACCACCCTGTCTGAACTGCGCGAACTGAGCCAGGCACGACGCTCGGCCGCCGCCTACGCCACAGTGTGTCAACGTGCATTCGGCGAGGCTGCCAGACATGCGCGCAGAGGCCTCGAAACGACCACATCCTGGTCGACAGTTGCTCACGAACTAGACACGACCGTGGTCACTTGCTCGGCGAGTTCCCACTTCTCGATCTGGTCGCAGGCACATGAACGCACTAATGCCCAGGTAGCGCGGGTACAGAAGATCGTTGACGGGCTCTACTTCTCGAACCCCCTAATCCGCGCATGGGAGCTCAAACAACTGTGGAGCCTCTATGCGGCTGCAGAGGACATCCTCGAAGACACTCTGGTCGATCTCGCCGTCGAACTCGACGGATTACGCCGGGCTGACGACATCGCCCGGGCCGCAGATGTGAGCACCGTCGCCGGCCTCGGGCATCGAATTAAATCGCAGCGTGTCCTGCGTGGCACCATCGGCGATCCACGCAGGACACCCCATCAATACAGCTAAACAGCTATTTCACGCACACCTTCACGCACTGCTATCCATGTTGCATCACGCAAGTTAAGCCGGGGTCTGGAATCCTGAACACGCACGTGGTCAGACACACCTGCACGCAGGCCGACCCGCACGTCAATCGCCAACTGATTCCGCTTGTGACACAGGAGGCCGGTCCGCACGCAATTCCGCACAGGAACCCGAAGCTGCACCCCGCACGACTGCCCGTCCTCGTGCACGCTCTTCATCCTGCGAGAAGTCACGTGATGCTTCACGGAGACATACCCGCGTATCAAACCGCTGTACGCTCCGCACGTCATCCTGCGGTTTCACACGCAGAGCATCACGTGTGGTTCTCCGTGTTACCTCACACGGGATCGCACGCAGATCATCACGTTTACTTACCCGCCATTCATTCCGCGTCACTTCACGCGTGTGTATACGCGTACCTTCACGCATAACTTCACGCATAACTTCACGCATACAATCACGTTGATGGTCATGCGCTCCAACCAGCGGGTTTATCTGCAGTCAATAACGCAGGTAGCCCTGCAGTACGCCACGCCGATCCGCATGCTGAACTACATGCCTGAACACATACGGCTCCGCACGCGTGGCATACCGCGAGTTGTCCAGGACCCCTGCTAACTTTTCTTACAGACCACTCGTCACAAACCAACGTCCATTGGGAGAACCACCATGTCTGTAGATGCCGTTCCAACGACGCCCACCCATCAGCAACTGCCTGCCTGCTTCGGATTCTTCAACGGCAAAGGGGGAGTGGGCAAGACCTCACTCTGCGCGAACACCGGAGGCCTACTCGCTGCCGGCGGATACCGGGTTCTCCTGCTTGACTTCGACCCCCAGGCCAACTTGTGCCGCGACCTCGGATTCGTGAAGGAGGACGGCGTGCCCTTGTTCTCAGCCCTCTTGAGCGGGTCGGCGCCGCCGATCATCCAAAACGTCGGTGGCCGCGAGAATCTCGACATCGTTCCAGGTGGCCCGGCAATGTTCGACCTTGCCGCAGTCATGGTGTCCAGGCAGCAACGACAGGGAGGCAAACGACTAGGACAGCTCTTGCTGGCCATGTTGCTTCAAGTGGCCGCAGACTACGACGTCATTATCTTCGATACCCCTCCGACGGATCTCACGATCATCGAAGCAGTGATGGAAGTAGTCCACGCTGTGGTCATTCCAATCCGCGCAGATGATGCCAGCCTCGACGGCATGGAAACGATCGCCGGCCAGTTCTCGGCAGCACGAGACGGAGATCCGGAACGAAACCTTCCTGCCGTGAACCCCCAGCTCCAACTCGGCGGGATCTGCCTCTTCGGCGTCAGCTCACGCGCAACCAAACTTGACGCAACGATTCGAGAAGCAGTCGAGGAGATGATCGGCGATTCGGCCCCGACCTTCGAATCTCGGATCCGCACGATGGAGACCACCGCCTTCGACGCGCGACGCCAGGGACTACTGGTGCATGAGCTCGAGGAACGATCGGCCGGGGAAACCGCATCACGGATCGCAGCGCTGAGGAAAGGCACGAAACCGAAGGATCTGATGCTCTCGCGAAACGCCTCTGGCCTGGCCGAGGACTACTCAAACCTCACCCGCGAGATCCTCGTACGGATGTCAACCATCACCGCTGAGAGGGCTTCGGCATGAGTGAAGATAAGGTCCGCAACCGCAAGAGCATTGCCAGGTCTTTCGCCCCGAAGCCCAACCGAGCAGAGGGACTCGCTGGTCTCTTGCCCCCGGCAGGCGGTCTGCAGCCTCGCCGCGCCGCGAGCCCACAGACACCGGACACGGCTCAACCCGAGATCGACTCCACCGCTCCTCACCCGCCGGCTCCCAAACGAGTCACCGACGCCCCTCAACCCGCCGTCTCGGCGCCTGAATCTCCAGTGCGGGTGCAGCCGATGGAACCCGAAGCTGTCACCGCTCCAGTCGCGCCACCGCAGGCGCCTCCATTTGTGGTCGAACCTGCACCCACTGCCGCCGGAGCGCCGTCAACCCAGATTTTGGAAGACGAGTATCTGCCGCCTGCCGATACCTCGAAGGTGACTGTCACCGCCTACCTGGATCGTGCCACTCGCGACGCCTTGGTGAGTCGGGCAGCTGAACGGAGATGCGACCACGCCGACGTCGCCATCGAAGCCTTCGACGCAGTAGGTATCGAGCGACTGCGAGGCCTCTTCCAACCAGTAGCGGGCAGATCGTCCTCAGGGATTCCAGTCCATCAAGAGCCGTTCGCGGTCAGGGGACCTGTCGAGACATGGTTCCGCTTCACCACCGCTCAACGCGACTGGCTTGACGAGCAAGTGAAGGTAGTCGGTTCCAAATCGCGCAGCCGCTTGCTTGCGGGCGTCTTGTCGCTGCACCTGGGCGCGCACACTCGGTAGTGGCGGACGACCTCCGCGGCCGCGAGAAGTGAGCCTCGGAGGTCGTCTCCGTCATCGGCCCCTCTTGAACGACCCTGGGGACTGTCATCGAATTCGAGGCTTTCCGTAGCTGCGAAACCAAAACGTAAATCTGTCCCGAGCAAATCCCCAATCGCGTCTTTGAAGCCAATCCCCACCCCGCTCCCCACCCCACTCCCCACCTTTTTGGGGAGTGGTTTTTTGCCTCTGAACTGGTGTTTCTTCCCACTCCCCCCACTCCCCACCGTCTTCGCGCATAGGTCACACGTAGTAGTGGGGAGGTCGCGCCGTTGGCTTCCAGACTCCGCTCCGACTCAGCCCGTCCAGGTGTCGCGACATGATGCGCACGAAGATTTGTTGACCCCATCTGTCACACGGCGCGGGTCGCGCGGATCTTCCTCTGATCAGAGGCATTCATTGCGAGGGTTGAGGGGATTTCAGACATGAGCAGCGCCAGGCACGACACGCTGACACCGCCAGCGTCACCGTTTCAGAATCAGTTTCGATTTACGCTCATCCCATGGGACGACCAAGTAAAGGCGCGCGCAGGTGCCTCTCAGTGCGCGCACCCCTCAACCAGGCCGAGGTCTACGAGCGTCGAGCAGACGAACTCGGGATCGATCTCGGGGACTACTGGGTGCTCGTCATGGCGCGCGCCTCGAACCTCGACATTCCTGACTACATCCTCACGAAGTTGGATCCGGAGCGACTCCGGATCCACGACGCCCGTTACGCACTTCATCGGACGCAGGCTGCTCGCGAAGCAGCCTCCGGCGAACTTTCGGTTCCCGCATGAATTGGCCTTAGACAGCGAAAAACCCCCACTGCTTTGCCGGCCGGAGGGGGTTCTTCGATTCGATTTCAGTCCCGGGAAGCGACTTGCAACGTCACTTTCCGAACTTCACTTACTCAAGTCCAGAGGACTTATGGCCATTCTAACCAAATCCCGCGCACACTCGCCAGGCTTGGCGTCGAGTGTCGCTGAGGCAATCGCATGACGGCGGTTGCATCGAGCGGCGCCGCGACGGGCCCTATGTCGTCATTCGACCGCGTACGCACCGCAGTCGACGCCAATGGCGGGGTCCAACACCGCAGCCCTCACGAATTGATGGCCTTGTGCCCTGTCCATGCGGACCGACATGCGTCTTTGTCAGTGAGCTGGGTCAATGGTCATCGCGGCGGCATGGTGCTTTTGCACTGCCACGGGTGCAACGCCTCTGCTACGGAAATTGCCGAGGGTCTTGGCCTGACCATGGTCGATCTGTTCGACGAACCGCTTCCTGAGCGCGATGCACTCACTCGGGTCGGACGATCGGCTCAGCAACGGAGTGCGGGTCGACGACGCCCTAAAGGGGGGCGGTTGCCGGCTCGCATCGCCGTAGCTGCGCCAGCCCCAGAGGTTGAGCACAGTTGGGATCGAGTCAAGGTCTACCCGTACGTGTCTGCGGACGGCGTCGTCGTCCAAGAAGTCATTCGCGAGGAATGCAGTGCTTGTGACGGCGCACGTCATAAGCAGTTCCGGCAGTTGTTTGTCAGTGCCAACGGCACCCGACTCAAGCGCAAGCCCGACGGTTTCGAATCTGTCCTTTATCGGCTTCCCTCCCTGTTGTCCGCCTTGGCTGCCGGGTCACCGGTCTGGTTGCTCGAAGGTGAGAAGGATGTCGAGACCGCCGAGAATTTGGGTCAGGTCGCGACCACCAATGCGCAGGGTGGGCTGAACTTTCCCGTTGCCTGCGCTGAGCTCTTCGAAGGTGCAGAGGTCCGCGTCGTTCTCGATCGAGATGGCGCCGGATGGAAGCGCGGCATAGAACTTGCGTCATTGCTGGGTGGAGTCGGCGCCCAGGTTCAACTGTTACTCCCTGCGACAGTCACCCCGAAGTCTGATTTCACCGACCACGTCGAGGCTGGGCTGTGGTCGGACGAGGACGAGTGGGGTGGGTTTACTCCGGTCCGTCCAGGAGAAGTCGCCGCACATAGCTTCGCTGCTGACGTGGTCGAAAAGCAGACCCTTGTCGAGGTCGCACTCGCCGAGGCCGTAGCGCGTGTCGATCTAGCTGACACGCAGGTCGAGTCCGACGAAGAGTTGGTACGCGCTCAGCGCTGGGCTCTGGAGGCTGAGCGCCGTTTTGAGCATCTGAGCGAGCTCGTGGACAAAGTCGTTCAGCAGGCAGCCGAGGAAGGCACCGAGTGGGCCGGCGAAGCCGTCGAGTCCGCGACGATTGCTTGGAATGCTGCCCGGGTGGCGGCGCGAGCTGCTCACGAGATCGCAGGCGTCGCGATCCCTCCGCTGCTGCAGGATCCGGAGCTCGAACCCGCGCCAGTCACTGAAGCTGGCGCGGACGAGGCCACCGCAGCGAACGGTCCGGCGGCGACGTCGGTCGTGGTTCTCAATGGCATCCGCGGGACCAATTTCATCGCCCCTGTCTATCGAATCATCGAAGGAAACCTCGTCGAGATCGTCACCAGGAAAGACGGCGATCAGCAGGCAAAGCTGGTGCTGGACATCGATGCTCGCATCGTCGAGATGGAATATCTCGAAGTCACCGACGATGGGGTGGACGTCGACGAGCCTGATTTGATGGGCCGCGAAGCGATGGCCGGTCAGAACGAAATTAACCCTGCCTCGCCGCAGGAGCTCACTGCGGTGATCATCGGATACACGCATCCGGACAGCCGCGAGTTTCTGCGGATCCGGATCCCGGCAAAGGAGTACAGGGACTGCGCATGGGTGGAAACTCTGCCAGGCCCTCCTGCTTACGACAGCCGTCCCAGCGGCGTTGCAAAGCTTCGTGACGCACTCAAAGGCGCTGGCGGACGCGAGATTCGGCGCGTTGTACGGTATCGATCCACCGGATGGCGGCGAGACGAGCAAGGAAAATACTTCTTCGTACACGCCGGCGGTGCTATCGACGCAAATGGCGGACGGGTGGCGCCGGTCCTCCTGACCGGGCCTTTGAGGATGTACGACTTGCCGGCACCCAGTCCGGATCCTCAGCGGATCCGGGAGGCGTTTTTGCTGCACTCCGCCTCGATGCTCGAACGAACACCTACCCGAGTCTCGGCAGCGCTTCTCGGCCACGTCTTCCGGTCCGCGCTCGGCCCGAACCCTTGGGTGCTGGCTCTGATCGGCTCCCCGGGCAGTTACAAGACCTCGATCGCCTCCCTTGTGATGCACCACTGGGGAGAAAAATGGGACCGCCGGCGTCCAGCGACATCGATGTCCGGCAACGGTGACACCTTGAATGCGTTACGCATCAAACTCAACGCCGCGAAAGACGCCTTGTACTGGGCAGATGATGTCGCTCCGACACGCGATTTTGGTGCTGCACAGAAGTCTCTCGAAGAGTTCGCCCGGCTCGTTCACAATGGCGAGCAGAGGAGCCGCAGCACCAGAGACGGTCTCGGAGTCCTCGATGGCACACCGCCGCGGGCGTCAGCACTGATCACGTCTGAAGTCATGCCGCGCCCTGGATCGGGAGCCCAGCGAATGCTGGTCGTTCCCCTTCAGGCTGCCGAGATCGACCTCGAAGAGCTCAAGCGGCTCGACGGCGCCGACTCTCGGCACGGGCGGGCTCTCCTGATGGCGAGCTTCTTGCAGTGGCTGTGCCCACGGCTGGAGGAAATTCGCGAAGAAGCATTCGCGGAGGGAAATGCTTACGGCAACCAGCTGCGCGATAGTGGCGAAAGCGTCCGTCAGGCAGATGCTTTGGGCTCCTTGTGGGCTGGATGGCACGCGATGTCACGCTTTCTCGTCGATATCGGCGCCTTGACAGAAGGGGAAGTTGCGCAAACCGGCGACCTTGTCACTCTCGGATTATCCGATGCCGCAACAGCTTCGACCGACCCCGATCTTCCGATGCGTACCGGCGGACGAGTGCGCGAGCTGCTGGTACACGCATTGCAGACTGGTTTGGCGTTTGTCGAAGATGTCGAAACCGGGGAAGCGCCGGAATGGCCGTTGGCCAGCCGACTGGGTTGGCGCCGAAGTTCGATGGGCGTCAGCAATGACGGAGCTCAGCGGTGGCGCGAGGAGGCCCGCGGTATCCGTCTGGGTTATGTCGTGTCGAACCCTCGGCCGTGCGACGGGGACCCGCAGCTGCTTCTCGAATTGACTGGACTCGAGCAGGTACTCAAGGCCGCCGGCGGAACGATGACAGACGGACTGCAAATCGATCGCGGTACGGCGTCGAGGGCGTTGTACGACGAAGGTGTGCTGATCGCGGAAGAGCGAAAAGGACGGATGCCTCGCTACACCGTGCAGCGCATGATCAAATGCGAGAACCGGCGTCAGCGCATGGTCGCTCTCCGGCTGGACAAACTTTTCGGCAACGACGGCCCCGACAATATCGATCCGGAATCCGGATGGGGCGGACCAACTGACCCGACGCCCGATGATCAGCCCACCGACCAGCCGACTTCGAGCCACTCCGTGATTCCGGATCTCTTCGAGGGCTGGCTGAGTAGTCCAACCAGTCCAGGACACGGAGTAGCTTCGACTGATTCGTCCACCGAAGCAAAGAGCCTGACCAGCTCGATTACCGACAAGGAGCCTGAAATGGCGATTGAAACCGATGCAGAGGGATTCTCCGCAGACGGGTTCCAGATCTCACCTACATCTACCTGCGCTCTCTGCCATGGCGACGAAGCTGGCTGGGAGATCGACGGACTCGTGATGCACCTCCCGTGCTGGTGGCAGAGCACCGCCGCTTCTCGGGCGATTGCAGCTGGCACAACCGGAAATCAGGAAGAAATCACGCCAGCTCCCGAACCTTCACCGCCGGTAGCGCCGGCACCGAAAGACACTGAGACTCGCACGAAGGTAGTGAAGACGACCGGCAAGGAGAAGGCGGCCGCGTTCACTGCGCCTGCTGCAGTACTCGATGTCGACGGAGTGTGGCTGCCGGACGGCAGTCGTCACGAGCTGGCTACTCCGATCGCTCATGTCGGAGATGTCGCCGAGTTGGTCACGACGCTGAATCTCGGGACGTGGACGTCTGACACGTGGTCTGTGCCTGGTCAGATCTGGATCACCGATGCGATGGCCCAGAAAGTTGGCATTGACACCAGCACGTTGGGGAAACGCAACAGGAATGATCGACTCAAGGAGCTGTCGTCCGAATCTGCATTTGTGACTGATGCACTGGCTCAGGGGTGGCAGCTTGGCGGGCAGCCGGGTGACCGGCTAGGGACCTGGACTCGTGTGTGGCGAGGCGAGGCACGCGGCGTGTGGGTAGCTCTGATCTCCGGGATGAGCCAGGACCCGAAAGAGATGCCCGTACTTGGTGACTCTCCTACCGCAGCAACGTTGGCAAGGCGGCTTGCGTTGTTGGCCGGGGCACTCCGATTCCCGTGGGCTGTGAGTCCCGCATCGACCGGGATCGACTTGATGATCGCTGCCCGGCCCAAGGAATGGAAGCGGATCTTCGCGCCGTCCGATTCGGATTTTGCGAAGAAGTTCCAGATCTTCGAAGCCGATATCGACTGGTCGCGGACTCTGTCCGATGCCGAGGCGAAATGCCGCTATGTTCATGCCTTCGATCGCGGCGGTTCCTATGCTGCCGGTATTGCTGGTCTCGAATTGCCGATCGGGGAGCCAGAGCATCACCCAGATGGGATGGTGTTCGATCGCAAGCTTCCCGGGTACTGGCTGATCGAGATCCCCGAAGCAGCGGACTGGCGTTACCCGAATCCCTTGAATCCGATGGGGCTGTCTATCTCCGAACCGAAGTGGGTGACCACTCCGACTCTCGAACGCGCTGCACAACTCGGTTACGAGCCGGAGATCTTGGAAGCGTTCGTCTGGCGAGATCACGGGCGAGTTCTGGTGCCCTGGTACGAACGCATTCGCGATGCGCGAACCGCCTTGGATATCGAGGGTGACACCGACGCACTGTTGGCACGTGAGCAGAACAAAGTGATCTATACGCACACCATTGGCATGCTCAACTCCGACATGCATTTGGCCGGGCGACCCGGCTACTCGCCCGAGCGGCACCACCACATTGTCGCCAAATCTCGCGCGAACATCATGTATCGGATCGCGAAGATCGGCGAGGACAGCGGAGTGTGGCCTGTAGCGGTCACCAAAGACACCGTCCTGTACGTCTCCGACGAGCGCGATCCACAATTGGCATGGCCTGGAGATCAGAAGCAGTTCGGACGAGGGTTCGGGAACTACAAGCCGGAAGGATCGGCACTGTTATCCGACCACCTGCAGTATTTGGACGGCCAAGGCTATCGGGGAAAGTCGGAGCTGATTGCCCCGAACGAATGGGCAGCTAGTGCGGAGGGGAGTGATTCCTGATGGCACGCAACCCACTCAGTAGGGCGTCGTATTCGCGCATCGCAGACAGTCTTTCCGACTTCGGGTCTGTCGTGGCCGGCCGAATCAACATCTCGCGAGCAGCCAAAGAGCTTCGTGTCACTCAGACTGCCATCCGAGAAGTCTTGCGGGGGGAACGAGGAAAACTTCAGGGGGAGTTCTTCGGGAAGTTGACCGGCCGGCAAGGGGCCGACCTTTCCGGACAGCCAAATGCGTCGAACCTGAAGGCTCAGCTGCTGGCCGCTTACGGACCGGGAAAGCGCAGCGAAATCAACACCGCTGCAGCGGCACGTGATTTAGGTGTCTCCAAACGAACAGTCGAGCGTTGGCTGGCTCCCGAGGGCCGACAGCGAATTGCGAAGCCACGCACCGAAACCTTGAATGCATTGGCCCGCAAAGCGAAACAGTCCGCGTCCACTCGAACCTCACGTAAAGAAGCGATGTCGAGCGTACGCAGCAGCGCACGAGGAAAAGCACTGTCGAACTTCGGTGGGAAGATCAAGATCGACGCAGTACAGGGGCCCGGCACCCGGGAGTATGCGCGGGACCGAATGATCACCTTGGCCCTGACACCCGACCAGGTTGAATCCATGTGGAGCGCCTACGAAAATGGGGGCGACAAGGGAATGATCAATTGGATGAACAGCCGAGCCCAAGACTATGTCGGTGGCTGGGAGTTCTACCAAATCAATAGCTTCGACGTGGAACGGTAAGCGAGCGATGACCTCTCGGCGAGGACCGCGGTGGACACGCAAGCGACTCGAAATGATGCTCCGGACTTGTTACGGCGAGACCGAGCGCGGGGGAGTGGACGTCGCGGTCGTCGCCGAGGCTTGCGGGGTTTCAACGCGCACCGTGCGACGGTGGCTTTCTGGCACCAACCGCCAGCTTGCGGCGATCCCTTCTCCTCGGTTGGCGCAGTTGCGTCTGCCGGCGCCGGATTCGGAACTGCGCAGCCAGCAACAAGCCGACTACGCCCGCGACGCCATAACTTCGATCGCCTTACCAAAAGGTCGAGGCATTTTGCCAGCGTGGCGTGATCGTGGATGGCTCGATACGCACGTGGTTGCGATCGTGGACCTCGCGGGCAAGCCGTGGCGGCAGGTTGTCATCAGTAACGGTTCAGCGCGGTCGATGAAGGAGTTCCGCCGTAGAGGCTCCATCGTCGACCTCACGACGCTGCCTACCCGTTTCCATGGTGTTGTACTGGCCCACGAGGTCCTGCAAGAGGTGGAGCCATGGCGTGTGCACCCTCGCTCTGAAATCCTGCCTCAGGGCCGAACCCAGGTCTGGTCCGATGACGCGCCGGCTGTCGACCTTGCGGTGTTAGCTGTGGCGAGAGAACTGAAATGAACGGCAGATAAGGACATGAACATGAATCCCACCAGCAGTGCAATCGAAGCTCGCGTCAGCGCTGTGCTGTCCGAGTTCTTGATCGATGACCAGGCAGGGGCGTCGCCGGCCGGCGCGACTGATGTGTCGTGGCCGGCGGAGAACCTTCCGTCGTGATCGAATCCGTAGGCCCACAGCCTTGGCAACGCGTCAAAGATCCACGACCGCTGCCGACGGCGTCGAAGCCGGCACTCTTGGCGGGGCACTTGCGCGACCTCGATGACGAAGCGCTCGGCCGGCTGATCCGCGATCACCTCGTACCGCTCGACTCCGAACGCGGATATCGGGTGCGGTGGAACAGTTTCTGGGCGACCTTGGGTTTCGACCCAGTTCTACGAAACCGTGCCACCACTATCATCAATGGGTTTCTCGACCTGGCCGAGTCTGCGCTCGCAGCAGATGATCAGGATGCCAACCAGTCCAAACGGACCGGGAAATTCTTCGACCGATGCGAAGGTGCGTTGGACCGCATTCTCAACCGCGCCGACGAACCACTGGCTTGGGCCGGCGCCGCTGCGGCATCGTTCAATCCGGCCGCAAGGATCGTGATCGACAAGCTGATCTCAGCCATCGATCAGCACCGCCGGGATGGTGACAGTGAAACCCTCTGGGCGACACTAGATCACATCAAAACTGAGGATCTAGGCACGTCCGCACCGCGGCTCCGTCGCTCTCAATATCGAGAGTGACGGAGCCCCATCGGTCTGAAGAAACTCGATCCCTCGACCACTTCCGCTACATTGCTGGTGAAATCACTCAGGATTCCGTTTTGCGTCGTACGCAGCGATTGCTCGTCGCACTCCAGCAGAGAAGTTTCCGCGGAGCATGCCAACCACTTTGTCAGTGCCCTCATCAGGTGGCGACGAATTGATCGTGCTCGCCACCATCCGCGCAACCAGGGTTCCTTCGTTTGCCAGCAGCCGACGCAGCAGATTTGCGCGGTTTATGTCGCCACCGACTGGCTTTTCACGGGCTATCTGACGCGCTATCACTGCGCGCACCCACGGGTCCATGTCCCGCGACATCGCAACAAGGACGTCATATCTGTTCGCAGATTTCTTACCTGACACTACTTCGACTGCCGCTGCACGCTGGTATACGTTGCCGCGCATAAGGTCCCACAGCTCCTCATCCGAGATCGCGTCAGGTCGAACAGCCGCCAATGCAGCTGCCGCGGAACCTCGCACGTCCTCATCACTGAAACTAGGCCCCTCTGAGGGAAGAGCGACCATCAAGTCATGGAGCGGACCTGCAATAACATCGACCACCTCTGGAGGAATCTTTTTCCCCAGAATTGCGATCCTCGCTAGCACTCCCTGGAGGTCAGAGACGAAAGGCAGTTCCGTCGTCAATAGGTCGGAGATGGAATCCCACGAAGCGAGCTGGGGATACCAGACATTCAGTGTGACCAGATCGGATGCAAAGTCCTTCACTCCCATGGCGAATGAGCCGCTTTTGAGGTCGGAGATCCGCTGGACGGTCGCGGAGGACAGTTTCTCAATGACGCCCTTCGCTATGTCGTCATCTAGGTCTCGTACATCTCCAAAAGCACTGAGAGCGGACAAGTTCCCTTCTTCAATTCGCTTCCGAATCGTTTCCCGATGGGCGGGATCGTGCTTGGCGAGGATTCGATCGAACGCTTCTTTGAGTGCCGGGCCGTCCTTGCTGCGCACGGCAACCGCCGTTCTGTCGTCGCTGGTCCATTCACTTATTGGCACGTTCTCCACGACGCTTGCCCAATCGTACGAGGAGCCGATATCCCCTTGCTGTGGAGATTCTTTGATGTGTTCGATCACCTCACGCAGGACCGGCGCTGAAATCACGGAAACAAGATTCGACAAAACCTTCAGCAGTGCATGCTCCAGCGAAAAGGTCGGCTGCAGCCGAGTTGCCAAGTCGCCAGTATCATTCAAGCTCGCCAGTATCCAGCGTGCATGCGTGTCTGCCCAGTCTGTTTCAAGGACATCGGAGGCAGACGAAATCATTTGCAGGTCAGCGTGTAGCGAAGTTCGAGTCCCTCGTTCAAGTCGCACAACGCCCGCTGCAGCACGGACCGCGATTGCGGGCCCCACCCTCAGTAGATGCCGCACAGTGTCCTCGATCAGCTTGTGTTCACCTGCGTGTCTCAGCGCAGCCAGCGATTTAGCGATCTCCTCAGCTGAGCTGTCGTTCATGAGCGTGTACTGGGCCAATAGTGTGTGCGATCTTCGCCAGGATGAATGATCCGCAGCGATCCCGGAAAGCAGCGCCGCCGACCGGAGCCTCAAGCTGGTCGGATCGAGTTCCGGGCCCTCAGAATTGCCCACCCATACTTGGAACTGGTCGGTGAACTGAATCTCCAGGCCGTCCGCTACCTCCTGCCGGCTCCACCACGACGCGAGGGTGTCACGGCCCTTGATCACTTCCTCAACACCGATAACTTCCTTGCTATCAGTCGACCATGGGTTGAGTCTGAAGATGAGATCAATGCCCGATCCTGTGATTGCCATAGCGGTTGGGTCATCTACCGCTACATTTCGAATTTTTTGGACGTCGACGGCACAGAGACGTGCATTCGCGAGATCGCCGAGCTCGGCTAGACAACGGCCTCTGTGCAGGAGGAGCCACGCCCGATCGACATCGCTGTAATCGCTGTGGGTCAGAGCGCCGTCTACGACGTCCAATCCGCCTTGTGGGTTTCCGTCTTCGACGGAAAGAGCACAGGCGAGCACCGCGGCTGCAGCCCGTTCCGATGGCGCCTTGGCATCCTTGACGAGTTTTTCGAGTGCGCCAATGTTGGCGTCACCGCCCAGAATGTCGTGCGCTGCAGCATAAAATCGCCACCCCCACGTGGTCGAGCTTCGGCATTCCGCGAGGTCCGGTGCCGGATCCTTAGTGCTTTTGGCCGGCCCGTCAACCGCCGTGCGCGGTGTCAGGTGCCTCAGCCGCATTTTGATCAACAATGCGATGGCTTCGTGGGGTTCCAGTTTCGTCACTGGCGAGTTCGGGTGGGGGGCCACCAGGCGCGGCGTCAACATCGCATAGCGGTAACGATCAGTCGACAAGATCTCCGCACTACCCCACGCAGTTCCTTCCCATTGTGAGTTGATTCGGCCTTTGGTCGCGATTTCCAGGATGTCTCCTATGTGATGTTTGTCGACAGTTGAATCGAGGGGGACAAGAATCTTGGCACCTTTGCCGGTACTTTTAACTGAATCCTGTGTCACATGAACCCAATACGATTTTTCGGTGGACTCATCATGAAAGAACAGGATGACCGGCACAGAGTATTCGAGCCAATACTTCAAATGCTCACTGTCGGGATCACGGAACCACCATCCAACAAGTTTTCCGTCCGAATCGAATTCCGGATGGTCGAACCACGAGTCCCCGTTCTTCACCTGACCAACGATGAGTGCACCAGAATCAATGCCTGTTGCTGTCCGCGGCTGCAGAAAGACATCTGTACCGACTTCGCCGGAAGGGTTGTGCGCTACGTGCCAATTTAATTTCGTGAACTGGTAGCCGACGGCTAATTCCCCAATGTTTCCGGTTTGGACGGTACTACTGGCTTTTATCATTGTTTCGCCTCATCTGCCGCGTTCCCTGATGGTTCTTGTCTATAGACAACCACAACCTGCGTGTATGTCCCCGGCACCGGGTGCGGCGGGGACATACACGCAGGTGAATGCATGTTTTTGTCGGATATCGAGGGTAGGTTTGGAGGTGTCCAATTGCTGACGGGCGGACTGACTACCTGCCCCATTGTTAGGTCGGAGATTCGAAGTGACGTTGACGATTTCGCACACTGCCGCGGATGGAACGCTGATTGACGGGACCTCTCGCGGCGATGGTTCCGGAGATGTATTGGCGGCGCACGGGTGGAGGTGGTTTCGCAGTATCGGTTTCTGGGGGATCCGGAGCAGTAGGGATCGGGCTCCGAAGGTTCGCCTGATTGAGTTGACTGCAGAGGCGTTGCGCGCGAGTGGTTTCGATGTCGAGATTGATATCGACTCGACAGCGCGGCCGACGGCCGAGGTCGAGGCCGATCGCATTGATCGTCAAGTTGCTCGGGTGGAAGCGCTCGAGCTGAAGGCAGGGCGCCGGTCAGAACAGGCGGAGTCGGCGTGGGAGGCAGAACAGCGCGCGGCTGCCCAGCTTCCTCCTGGGGGTGAGCCGATCAAGATCGGGCACCATTCGGAGGGGCGGCATCGGCGAGCGCTCGAGAAAGTCCATCAGCGCCTGGGACAGGCCGTGTCAGCCGAGGGGGATGCGAAGGAAGCACGTAGGCGCGCAGAGGCGGCAGCGGTGACCACAGCGGCTCGCTACAGCCCCGTGACCGTGAAGAATCGAATCGACAAAATGCACGCAGAGCAGCGCGCGGACCAACGCGAGCTCGACGGCCACGAGCGGACGCTCTTCGTGGTGCGTGGCGTGAAGCAGATCGAGAAATTCCCTCCGGCCGAGGGCACCTACCGTCAGTCGCTGATTACCCGTATCGCCGAGCGGGCCGAACAGATCACCTATTGGGAAGGAATCCGCGCCCAGCAGATCGCGTCAGGCCAGGCCAACAATTTCGGGCCGGAGACGATCGCGAAAGGAGATCTGGTCAGGTGCTCGGGTGCCTGGTATCCAGTGGTTCGGGTCAACAAGAAATCTGTCACTGTTCCGGCGAGGATTGGCGGTGATTGGACGGACACTATTCCGTATCACAAACTTGCTGGACACAGGCAGGCGAAGAAAGCCGAAACAGCTTCGGCCAGTTCATCTTCCATCAAGGAGGTTCGGTCGTGAACCGCCTTCGGGACGAGATTCACAGCGGAGAATTTCGGCAGTCGCGCCACTATCCGGTTGCACGTTCCGTGGAACGTGTTGCTGCCCAAACATTTATGCGACTCCACCCCGACACCGAGTGGCCACCGGTTAACGGCCACTTCGCGGACGTGTACCGCCTCGCCAGCTGGCGCCTGCTCACACCGCTCGAGACTGTCGCCGCTCTCGATTACGAAACTCTGACGGCGAGCTCGTGGGACGCTCTGCCGGACGATCAGCGCGAAGCCTGGTTCGAGCATGTGCGCGGCACCAATTCTCGTCTGTCACGCACGCCGATCGGCAGATTCACAGCCGAGGTGATCACTACCCCTTAGTACCTAGGACCACAGGAGGCCGGCGCTTTGCGCCGCCTCCTGTGTCTATGTCCCCGGCACCGGGTGCGCCGGGGACATAGACACAGGTCAAAGCGCCTTTTTGTCGTACATGTGGGGTAACTTTCAAGTGTTCGTCAGTCCAATCCATCGGGTGAATCTGACCAGTTCGCCCACCGACCCAAAGGGGTTCCGTAATGCCAGCTTTCCGAATGACCAGCCCGTCCGATGTTGTCGCCGGTGCCGTGGCTATGGGTGGCCATCTTCCCGAGGACGAGTTGGTCATCATCACCCTCGATGTGCACCCGTGCAGGGTCGCCATGCTCCCCCTCCTCAACCTGCTCCCTGGCGTGTCGGAGGGAATTTTGAGTTCCTTGCGTGTGACACCAGCTCTGGAAGAGTGCCAATCGATGCTCGTGGTTGTCTTTGGCACGCTCGAACGGGGCAATGACGTAGCCGAAGCGCTCGAAGCATTTCGGCCCGATTCAGTTCCGCCTGTGTTCGTTTTCACCGATGGTCTGGTACGCCGATGGACGGGCGCGGGATCACTTGCCGCACAGTCGGGTACACCCGTCGATCTCGCAGCACACCCGCTGATCACCGAAGCGCTGTTTGAGGGAACAACGATTCTCAAAACCCGCAGCGAGATCCGAGCAGGGTTTACCGCCGCACAGCACGGCCCGGAACGCGCTGCGTCGGCCTCACGGGCCTTCGGCGCCAAGCGCATCGTTCTACGCGCCATGGAGCCACAGCGAGCGGCCGATCGGGTATTCGATCTGGCACTTTCGCACTACCTGGACGGCACGTCACAGCACGGCATTACCGTTACCGATGAGCACGCAGCCGTTATTGCTGCTGCCATGCATGACGTGACGGTGCGCGATCTGTTGTTCGCACACATCGACGAAAACAATGCCGATTCAGCCGCCGAGGTAATGCGGCAGGTCGGCGCACTGTTGCCCGAGGATTTGGCCGGTCCGCTGATGGTGTTCGCCGGAGTGTTCAACTGGGTGAATCGCCGCTCTGCGCTGGCACGTGAAGCATTGACGAGTGGCCTCCGACTCGACCCGTCCCACAGCTTCGGGAAGATGTTCGAGCAGGTTCTCGACAACGGTCTGCACCCCGCGATCTGGGAACAATTGCGGACTGCGGCAGTTCTGGCACATCAAACCCAGGAGCAGTAGATAACGAATCGGTGGCGCAATGCATTTCGTGATTGCGCCACCGATTTTCTTACGCTGCACCGAATGGAGCCGAGCGCTGATTTTCGTTTCGCTTCGATTTTCTAAATTGCGTTTTAGCGCAACGGAAATGCCCACAACCCCGGCCGCGCAGCGGCGGGAATTTCCGTTATAGGGCGGCTTGCCGCCCGCGCGTCCGGGACCCGGGCGTAGCCCGGGTTACCCCTCCCGACGG
>NZ_JBJURM010000037.1:0-54073 GCF_046097995.1 Rhodococcus sp. 5A-K4 | reverse complement strand
TCACCTCCCGCCACGGGAGTCGTTGCTGCTTGACAACAAGATTGAGATGTCCTTGGCTGATTATTCGGCCGGTGTTGCCCGGATGAAGGTACCGAGATGATCGTGATCGAAGTACTCCAAGGTTAGCGAGTTTCCGTCGAAGGTGGCCTTCGAGACCGTCCCGGCCGGTGCGTTCTCGCCGCTGAGCGGAAACGTGAAGGTGTTTCCGTCCCAGTGGGTCAGCTGGTACGTCACCGCCGCGGGACCCATGGTCAAGGTCAGCGCACCGTTCTGCTGCGTCACGAGTGCGGGACCCCAGTACGGGTTGCCGTAGTCGCCGGTCAATTGGTTTGTCGGTGGGGCAGGCGCGGGGGAGGTCGGCGGTGTCTTCCCGGCAAGTTCGCCCTCGGGATCGGCTTGTGAGGCAAACGCCGCTTCGTACAGCGGGCGCCACTCGCGGGTGATCTTCCCGAACTGCACCAGATCGGCGAACTCGGCGGTCAAGGTCTCCGCGACGCCGGTGGGCGTGCCGTTGGTTAGAACGACGATGCCGACGTCAGCGGAGGGAATCGTCACGAAATTTGTCCCGGCTCCGACCAGGAAGGCGCCGGAGTGGCTGGCGGTGACACGGCCTGCGGCGCTGTCGGAAACGTTGAACCCGTAGCCGTAGAAGCCGGAGCGTTCCCCGATTTCCTGCGCGTGGCGCGAGACGATCTCCGGGTTCACTGCGGGCACGAGCGCATCCGTCTGAACGACCTGCTGCCCCTGATACTGACCGCCGGACAGCACCATGTCCAACCACTTGGCCAAGTCGTTCGCGGAGGAGCTGACTCCACCGGCGGGGGATTGGGCGTCGGCGTCCCGAACCGGCCCTACCTTGTACTTTCCGTCTTCGAGGATGTGGCCCACTGTTCGATTTTCTCGGGCCTGGTAATCGGCGAACCGCGAAGACGTCGATGTCATACCGAGCGGGCCGTAGATCGTGTTCTGCGACAGCGTTTCCCAATCGGTGCCCGCCGCAGCTGCAACGGCCTCAGCGCCGGCTGTGACGCCGAAGTTCGTGTACTCGTATGTGATTCGGAATGGATTGAGCGGTAGTTGGCGAAGCTTCTCGAGCACCTGGGCCCGGTTGTAGCCCAGGTCCTCCAGCCCGTCGCCGGCGTGGTCCGGTAATCCCGACCGATGCGTGTAGAGATCGGAGATCGTGAGGTGGTCGGTCACCCACGGATCGCCAAGCGCAAACCCCGGCAGTTTCGAGATCACCGGAGTGTCCCAGTCGACGGTCCCGATTCCGACTTCGTGGGCGACCACCGTGGCTCCTACCGATTTCGACACCGATGCCAGTTGGAACACGGTGTCGGCATCGACGGTGGCGCTCTTACCCAACTCGCGAACCCCGAATCCCTTTGCATACACAGTCTTACCGCCGTGCACCACGGCCACAGCCATGCCGGGGACGCCCGAACTTGCCATGAGATCGTTCGCGAGGCCGTCGAGCTTCCCGACCGCGTCGTCGATTTGCCCGTCCGGGATCGGCACCCCGGCGTCGAGACCGGGGCTGGCGTCGCTGACGACCGGCCCGGGCGCTGAGGTGGTGTCTGAATCGGACGAGCATCCGGCGAGCAGGGCGACCGTCAGTACTACCGGAACCGCCGCTGCCGACAGTCGCGAGCTGTTTCTACTGGTGATGGACACGAGATTCTCCCTAGCAGGGCTGTCGTCGGTACCACTCGGTCAATCCAGTATCGGGGAACGGCGGGCTGAGATACGGACAAATCGGGAAACCTTGTAGCTACTTCGGGGTCTTGGTCGCCAGACTGCCGAGAATGGAGCCTTCTGTGACCGGCTTCCAGGGGAGCAACAACGCGACCAGCAGCGCGGTGATCAGTGCTGCGCCGACCGTGAAGTACGACGCGATGGCGAAGCCTTCCAGGCACGCGGTCTTCATCGTGTAGATCAGACTGTCCTTCTGCTGCTCGAAGAGCGGACTGATGTCGCGCGAGCGGATCTCGATGACGCTGAGCACCGACTCACGAGCGAAGCCCTTCTCCTGTGCCGACATCACGGCGTCGGGAATGGCGTCGACGATCGGAGCCACCTTGGACGTGTAATACGAGGCGACGATCGAGCCGATGACGGCGACGCCCAGGGTCCCACCGAGTTCCCGCGTCGTGTCGTTGACTGCCGAGCCTGCGCCGGCTTCGTCGAGGGGCACCGAGGACATTATGGAGTCGGTAGCCGGTCCCTGGACAATTGCGAGGCCCAGACCCATGAGAACCATCGAGATCACGACGGGTCCGAGGTAGGGCGTCTCGACGGTCGTCTGGCCGGCCAGGAACATGCCGCCGCTGAGGACGAGGAGGCCGAACACCATCACTGCGGTCGTGCCGAGTTTCTGTGCCGCCAAGGTGGCGACGGGAGCGCCCACCGCAACAGCGGCGGCGAAAGGCAAAGAGTGGATGCCGAATTCGAGTGGCGAGTATTCGCGAACGCCCTGGAAGTACTGCGTGATCAGGAACAAGAACCCGAACATGCTGAAGTAGCTGACCGCAATAGCCAAGGCGGGGAATGAAAACCGCCGGATTCGGAAGAGATTCATGTTCAGGATCGGCGCATCGGTGCGCAGTTCCCATGCGACGAATGCCGCCAACAACACTGTTGCAGAGAGGTATCCCGTGATGCTGAATGGCGACACCCATCCGCGATGTGGCGCGTCGATGATGGTCCACACCAGAATGACGATGCCGAGGAGCGACAAGATTGTTCCGACGAAATCGAATCGGCCGACGTGAAGCGCCTTCGATTCCGGAACAACCAGCAGCACACCGACGATGACCAGCAACGCAGCCGGAACGTTCATCCAGAACACCGAGTGCCAGGAGAAGTGCTCGAGGAGCCAACCGCCTGCCGTCGGGCCGATGGCAATCGCGAAGCCGGCCATTGCGGTCCAGGCAGCGATGGCGATGGCTCGTTCTCTGGCGTCGGTGAAGATGTTCGTGATCATGGCCAGGGTGGCAGGAAAGACCGCTGCGGCAAAGACACCCATGGCAGCGCGCGCCATGATCACCTGTTCGAGGTTGGAAGCCAAAGCGCCGACGAGCGACATCGCGCCGACGCCGATCAGACCGATGATCATCACTCGGCGGCGTCCGAAGCGGTCACCCAGGTGGCCGAAAGTGAGTAGGAACCCGGCGAAGGTCAACGTGTACGCGTCGACGATCCATTGCAGGTCACTGACGCTGGCGAACAGGTCGACGCTCATCGTCGGCAGTGCGACGTTGACCACTGTGTTGTCCAGCACGACAAGGAGTTCGGCGAGGCAGATGAAGATCAGCGCAGTGAATCGACGGGACTTGGTCATCATGGGCACCGAGGGCGCCGGTGCAAGTGTGTGAGACATGTTTGTACGCCATCTCTGCTCCTGCGCGGACGGCAGCAGCGGTTGGAAGTAGAGGGGTTGGTCAGCTCGGGGAGACCAGAGCCTTGAGGTGCGCGCCGATCCGATCGAGAGGCGCGGTGGTGTGCTGAGCTTTTGCCATCAGAGTCGCGCCTTCGATCGACGCGATCACGACGGTTGCCCACTGTGCTGCAGTCTCGGACGGCTGTCCCTGCTGCCAGAAGAACGATGTGAGAAGCGATTCCCACGAGGTGAAGGATTCGCCCGCAGCAGTTAATGCCGCCGGCGTCGACGCGCCCTCCACCGCCGCGGCTGCGACCGGACAGGAGGAGGTGAAATCGCTCTCTACCAAGCTGTTTCGAAATATTGTGACAACCGCGTCGATGATCTCCGGTGGGGAAGACTGAGCGATCATCGAACTGATGGCGGCGCTGACGCCTCGGCCGAAGTAGGCAACTGCTTCGCCGGCAAGCTGTCCTTTGCCTTCGGGAAAGTAGTGGTACACCGACCCGCGGGGAGCTCCCGAGCGTTCGACGATCTCGGTGAGCGAGGTCGTCGCGATCCCGTGTTCACGGAAGGCATTGATGGCGCCGACCAGCATCAGAGTGCGGGAATCGGAGTCGGCCATCCCGCCATCGTATGCAATCGCAGAGCTGTTCGATTCATCTGGTGCCGCTGATTCTCTTGGTACTCCCCACTTGCGACGCGCTGCGGCGATCGGACAACGCGTCTGCGGGCCGGTCATGGCAACGAGGTGTCTCGAGGTGTGTTCATCACTGCCTCCCAGTATGTCGATCGGTATAGGAACGAATCTGAGACTAGATGTAACCGACAGACACAGTCAAGTGTTGTGTGCAGGTAGTGGGTATTGATCGATATTCATGGTGGCAAAACTCCCGGATCAGTGGTTATATCGTACGGTATAGAGCTGTTGCTTCGAGCGCCAGCTCCGGAGGAGAGGAAACGGCATGCCGGTACCGACGTCAGTTGCACGAAAACGAAGAATCGAAGTCGCAGTCGGGAAGTATTTCGCCAATCCGCTGGTCACCGGATTGAATCGGATCGGTTTGATGCCGTCGTTGATGACCGAGATCGAGACGGTTGGACGCCGAACCGGTCTGACCCGCCGAGTGCCCGTTGCGATCACCTACGACGGCGACGAGGCGTGGGTCATCGCGCAGCACGGCATCGACAGGGGCTGGGGCGCCAATATCTCTGCGACGCCGAAGGTTCGGATCCGTCGCCGCGGCGAGTGGGTGGACGGACAAGCCCAGATCATGCCGGACGACGACGTCCCGGCGCGGGTGAAGACATTCACGTCGGGGAAGTTCAGATCGGCGCTGACGGCCTCTGCCTTTCGCGGATTGCAGACCGATCCGGTCAGTGTTCGCATCAGGCTCGAACTCGATCCGTCAACCGATTTAATCAACGGGAGTTGAAGTAGTCGGTACGGAATGACCCGGTGCGTTCTCGTCGTTGACGAATGCAGCGGTGGCGCGATCGCCACTACACACGACGAAGGAGCAGGGTCATGCGCATCGGAATCATCGGAGCCGGTCAGATCGGTGGCACGCTCACACGTAGGCTCGCTGCGCTCGGTCACGACGTGCGCGTCTCGAACTCGCGGACACCGGACACCCTTGCAGAACTGGAAGCGGAGACGGGCGCGAAGGCAGTCCGCAGCACCGAGGCCGCCGAGGGCGCCGAGCTGGTCATCGTGAGCATTCCGCAGAAGAACGTGGTCGATCTACCGGCGGGGATCCTCAGCGGTGCGGTCGCCGGTGCCCCGGTCATCGAGACCAACAACTACTACCCGCAACAGCGTGACGGTCTGATCTCGGCCATCGAGGACGGACAGACCGAAAGCGGATGGGTGCAGGAGCGCCTGGGTGTACCGGTATTCAAGGCGTTCAACGGAATCTGGTGGAAGCATCTCCTCGAGAAGGGGCTTCCCGAAGGTGCAGAGGGGCGCATTGCGCTACCCATCGCCGGCGACGACGACGCGAACAAGCAGGTCGTGTTCGATCTGATCAATCAGTTGGGCTTCGATCCTGTCGATGCGGGAACGATCGACGATTCCTGGCGTCAGCAGCCGGGAACTCCGGTGTACGGCAAGGACTTCGATCGAGAAGCGACGTTGAAGGCATTGGCCGAGGCGAGCCCCGATCGCACCGACGAGTGGCGCGCAACCACTACGGTGTAGGGAAAAGAGTGGCGGTTTCCGAAGTGGAAACCGCCACTCTGTTGTTTGTTCAGTCCTTGACCTTCGCCATCGCCAGAACGTCGAGACGCTTGTCGAGTTCTTCCTCGCTCAGCTTGTCCGGGACGAGTCCGCGCTCGATGACGACCTGGCGGATCGTCTTCTTCTCTTTGAGCGCCTGCTTCGCGACGGCCGCGGCTTCCTCGTAACCGATCGCCGAGTTGAGGGGCGTCACGATCGACGGTGAAGATTCGGCGAGTGTCTTGAGGTGCTCCTCGTGTGCGACCAGTCCGCTGACACACTTGTCGGCGAACAGTCGAGAGACGTTGGCCAGCAAGGTGAACGACTCCAGCAGGTTGCGAGCCATGACCGGGATGTAGACGTTGAGTTCGAACGCTCCGGCAGCGCCGCCCCACGCGATGGCGGCGTCGTTTCCGATCACCTGAGCCGCAACCTGAGTGGTTGCCTCGGGCAGGACCGGGTTCACCTTGCCGGGCATGATCGAGCTACCCGGCTGCAGATCGGGGAGTGCGATCTCGCCGAGTCCGGTCAGCGGGCCCGATCCCATCCACCGAATGTCGTTGGCAATCTTCGTCAGTGAGACTGCGATGGTCCGCAGCGCGCCCGACGCCTCGACCAGTCCGTCACGCGCGGCCTGTGCTTCGAAGCTGTTCTTCGCCGGAGTCAGCGCGTCGACGCCTGTCGACTTGACCAGCTCGGCAACAACTTTGGGGCCGAATCCATCCGGAGCATTGAGACCGGTGCCGACTGCTGTTCCGCCGATCGGCAACTCGCCGAGGCGGGGGAGTGTTGCGTTGACGCGCTCGATGCCGGCCTCGATCTGACGTGCGTAACCGCCGAACTCCTGACCGAGCGTGACCGGCACAGCGTCCATCAGGTGGGTGCGTCCGGATTTGACGACGGTCTTCCACTCGGACGCCTTCGTGGCAAGCGCAGCATGCAGATGTTCCAGTGCCGGAACAAGATCGGTGACCGCTGCTTCGGTAGCGGCGACGTGCGTGGCGGTGGGGAAGGTGTCGTTGGAGGACTGCGACATGTTGACGTGATCATTGGGGTGTACGTCCACGCCCGCGGCCTTCGCGATGGACGCGATGACCTCGTTGGCGTTCATGTTCGAGCTGGTTCCCGAGCCGGTCTGGAAGACATCGATGGGGAACTGATCGTCGTGCTTGCCTTCGGCGATCTCGTTCGCGGCGGCGATGATTGCGTCGGCCTTGTCCGCGTCGAGCAGTCCGAGGTCCTTGTTGACCTGCGCACACGCTGCTTTCAGCAAGCCCATTGCGCGGATCTGGGTGCGCTCGAGTGGGCGCCCGCTGATCGGGAAGTTCTCGACTGCACGCTGGGTCTGTGCCCGCCACAGCGCGTCGATGGGCACCCGAACTTCGCCCATGGTGTCGTGTTCGATTCGGAACTGTTGATCGTTGCTCTCCGTCATGGCTCCACATTGCCACTTTTGGAGGGCGGGTAGGGGACTACGTCCCCCGTGAGCGGTTAAGGAGTGCAGGGACTCCCTAACCGCTCACGGGGCGGAGCCCATCAGAACGTCGGGGGAACCGCGCCCTCTTCGCCGTCGAAGTCGACGGAGCTGTACTCGCGCAGCTTCTCGAGACGGTGGTACGCGTCGATCATGCGAACGGTGCCGGACTTGCTACGCATCACGATGGACTGCGTGCTGGCGCCGCCGCCGTAGTAACGGACACCGCGCAGCAGGTCACCATCGGTGACGCCCGTGGCGCAGAAGAAGACGTTCTCGCCGGAGACGAGATCTTCGGTGGTCAGGATCCGATCGAGATCATGACCGGCGTCGATGGCCTTCTGGCGCTCTTCGTCGTCGGTGGGTGCGAGCTTGCCCTGCAGCGATCCACCCATGCAGCGCATGGCTGCTGCGGCGATGATGCCCTCAGGCGTTCCGCCGATGCCGACGAGCATGTCGGTGCCGGACTCGGGACGCGCTGCGGCGATGGCGCCGGCAACGTCACCGTCGGAGATCAGACGGATACGAGCGCCGGTGTCGCGCACGTCCTGGATCAGCTGGTTGTGACGCGGGCGGTCCAGGATGCAGATCGTGATGTCGGAGACCGACGCCTTCTTGACCTTGGCGACGCGCTTGATGTTCTCGGCGATCGGTGCGCTGATGTCGATGACATCTGCAGCATCCGGTCCGACAGCGATCTTCTCCATGTAGAACACGGCCGACGGATCGAACATCGCGCCGCGCTCGGCAACAGCCAGAACGGAGATCGCGTTGGGCATGCCCTTGGACATCAAGGTGGTGCCGTCGACCGGGTCGACGGCGAAGTCACAGTCGGGACCGTCGCCGTTTCCGACCTCTTCGCCGTTGAACAGCATCGGCGCTTCGTCCTTCTCGCCCTCACCGATGACGACGATGCCGCGCATCGAGACGGAGGAGACGAGCTGACGCATAGCGTCGACGGCTGCTCCGTCGCCGCCTTCCTTGTCGCCGCGGCCTACCCAGCGGCCGGCAGCCATAGCACCGGCTTCGGTGACTCGGACCAATTCGAGTGCGAGGTTACGGTCCGGGGTCTCACGATGAGTGCTGCTGGCCGTCATGTGCGGTGCCTCCTGGCGCGGTCGCGGTCGACGGGGTGTGTCGACGCAGTGGTTTCTTCAGGCGTCATTGTCCCAGATGGGAGCGGCTACGTGCGCTGTCGGGTCGCCGCTGCGACGTTTTGTCTCGCTCGAAGGGGACCGGGAATCGTATCTACTGCGCAGTACCTGGATACTGGGGGTGTGGCATCGAAGAAACCCCGCATTCTCGAAGACAACAAAGACATGGTCTGGTCTCTCGTACCGTTGGTGCTGTTCTGCATCATCATTGCGGGCATCGCCAGCCAGTGCACGTTCAGTCCTGGCGGCCCGACGCAGGGGCCTATCCCGAGCGTCGACGTGGACGCAGCTCTGAACTACGACGCGAAGGAACTCGGATTTCCCATCCGTAATCCCGGTGTTCCGGACGGGTGGACCCCGAACTCCGGCAGTCGCAAAATCATCTCCGGCGACGGCGGCGGAGATTCGAGCACTGTGGGATTCATCACGACCAGCGGTCGCTACATTCAGCTGACACAGAGCAACGCCGAGGAATTCCCGTTGGTGTCACACGTTGCCGGTGGACAGCGATTCGCGACCGGAGTCGAGACCGTCGGTGCCGACACGTGGAACGTCTTCGACGGCGAAGGTGTCGAGTCGATCTGGGTCACGGACGTCGGGGATGTTCGCCTGTTGCTCACGGGCGCGGCGACGCCGGAAGAGTTCCGGATTCTTGCCGAGAAGGTCGGCGCAGCGCAGCCGATCACGCCATAGGATTTCCGGTCGGAGCGGACGTTACTCGTCCGCTTCGGCCAGAGCTTTTTCGACGCGAGCCCTGGCGCCGGCCAAATGCTCTTCACAGCGCTTGGCCAACGCTTCGCCTCGCTCCCACAGTGAGAGTGACGCGTCGAGGTCCAGGCCGCCCTGTTCGAGAATCTTCACGACGCTCACCAATTCGTCGCGGGCTGCTTCGTAGCCGAGTTCGTTGATGTCGGTGTCGGTGGCGTTGCTCATTTTTCTCTTCCCATCACTGCGGCGCGAACGGCGCCGTCTGCAAGTCGAACTCGAATCTGGGTTCCGGGTGGCGCGTCCTCGACCGAGCGCAGAACCTCCGGATCGCCGTCGGCGACAACACGTTGCACGACTGCGTACCCGCGGGCCAGCGTCGCGGCGGGGCCGAGAGTGGTGAGCCGGGCGCGCAGATGCTCGATCGTTCGGGACTCGGAGTCGATCAACCGAGTCACATCGCGTCGCCCGGCGGCCTGGAGCCTTTCGACCTCTTCGGCGCGACGGTCCACCGCGAGCAGCGGTGATGCCATGACCGGTCGAGTGCGCAACTGTTCGATCAGATGAGACTCACGCTTGACCCAGCTGCGCAGTGCCGCAGCGCTGCGGTCACGAAGATCGGCAACCAGAGCAGCTTCCGCAACCGCGTCGGGTACGACGCGCTTGGCCGCGTCGGTGGGTGTGGCTGCGCGCAGGTCGGCGACGTGGTCACTGAGCGGGCTGTCCGGCTCGTGGCCGATGGCACTGACGATCGGCGTCGTGCAGGCCACGATGGCGCGGCACAGCGCTTCGTCGGAGAACGGCAGAAGATCCTCGACGCTACCGCCGCCGCGAGCGAGGATGATGACGTCGACTACCGGGTTGGCGTCGAGTTCCTTCAGCGCTTCGATGATCTGGGGAACAGCAGTCGGGCCCTGCACCGCGGTGTTACGCACCGCGATAGCCACTGCGGGCCAACGACGGTGGGCGACCGAGACGACATCCTTTTCGGCCGCGCTGGCTCGGCCCGTGATCAGGCCGATCGTGCCGGGCAGAAACGGAAGAGGCCGTTTGAGTCTCGGATCGAACAAGCCCTCCGCGGCGAGCAAGGCGCGCAGTCTCTCGATGCGGGCCAGCAGCTCACCGATACCCACGGCGCGAATCTCGGTGACACGCAACGACACCGTTCCGCGTCCGGTGTAGAACGAGAGCTTGCCGAACATCACGACACGCGAGCCCTCGGTCAACGGCACCGGAGAGTTGTGCAACAACTGTGGTGAGCATGTGATCGACAGCGACATGTCTGCCGACGGATCACGCAGAACGAGAAAGGCCGTTCGGGTACCGGGGCGTGCATTGATCTGGGTGATCTGACCTTCGACCCAGATGCTGCCGAGTCGATCGATCCAGCCGGCGACCTTGGCGGAAACCGTGCGGACCGGCCACGGCTGTTCAGCGCTGCTGGCGCCGGACGATCGCTGCGATGAAGCGGGGGGCGTTGCGGAAGTCACTTTGCCTTGGCTGTGGTGATGCGGTTGGTGAGCATGGTCTGGAACGGTGCGCGGGCGAGCGTCGCATTCTCGTAGTCCAGGACGGCGGTCAGCTCGTCGATGCTGAGCGTCCGGATGCGCGCACGGAGCTGTGCGAGTGTGAGGTTGGGGTAGTCGAGTTCGGTGACGATCTCGGGCTCTTCGGCAGGTCCGTCCGTCGTAGCTGCCGCGGATTCGGACTCGGCGCCGGGTGCGGGCTCCTCGATGGGGGCAGTCGGCTCGAGCGAGTAGAGCGCGAAGCGTCCGGCATTGGTCGGGGTGTCAGCGGTGGTCGACCCGGTGGAAGGCGCCGAGTCCGCGGGAGCGTCGGCGTCTTCGTCGAAGACCGCCCACTCGGGCTGTTCGTCCTCGGAAGACCAGTTGATCAGTGCAAATGCCTGATCGCCCTTGATCGCCAACGAGGTGATCGACTGCTGCACGCGCATGCTTGTCTGCAGCATCTGGCTCACGGCGGTCATCGGCAGGGCGACAGCGGTGGTGGGCAACTTCTTTGCCTCTTCCATCGCGGTGACGGCGAGTCCCGCGGCAACGCGCGCCACGAACGGTGGTCGGATCATTCCCACAGCTTGCCGCAAAGCTCCGACAATCGGTAGCCGACTTGCCTGTGACGGCCGTACTCGTTTACTTCGGAACCTTCGATCGGAGCCCGAAACCGAGGTGTTCACGTTTGCCGGAGTGTCTCACGTTCGAGGTGCCAGTAGGCTGGTCACATGTCTTCGGCTGTTCCTCTCAATCTCGGTATCGCGCACTCGGCTGATTCGCCGTCCACCCGCAAGGGCAGCGCCAAGCGCGTGCTCCTCGCCGAGCCTCGCGGCTACTGCGCCGGCGTCGACCGCGCGGTCGAGACCGTCGAGAAGGCGCTCGAGAAGCACGGCGCACCCATCTACGTGCGTAAGGAGATCGTCCACAATCGCCACGTCGTCGAGACGCTCGAAGATCAAGGCGTGATCTTCGTCGACGAAACCGACGAGGTTCCGGAAGGATCACTCCTCGTGTTCTCAGCGCACGGTGTGTCTCCGGCCGTCCACGACTCGGCCGCCGAGCGGAACCTGCGCACGATCGACGCTACGTGCCCCCTGGTCACGAAGGTGCACCAGGAAGCAAAGCGATTCGCTCGCGACGATTACGACATTCTCCTCATCGGCCACGAAGGCCACGAGGAGGTCGAGGGCACCGCAGGTGAGGCTCCCGATCACGTCACCATCGTCGACGGCCCGGATTCGGTCGACGCGGTCACGGTTCGTGACGAGTCGAAGGTCATCTGGCTTTCCCAGACCACACTGAGCGTCGACGAGACGATGCAGACTGTCGCGCTCCTGCGTGAGCGCTTCCCCAATCTGCAGGACCCGCCGTCCGACGACATCTGCTACGCCACGCAGAACCGTCAGGTCGCGGTCAAGGCGATGGCTCCCGAGTGCGATCTCGTGATCGTGGTGGGTTCGCGGAACTCGTCCAACTCGGTTCGCCTGGTCGAGGTCGCGCTTGGTGCAGGCGCTGCTGCGTCGTACCTGGTCGACTACGCCCGTGAGGTCGATCTCGCGTGGCTCGAGGGTGTCCAGACCGTCGGCATCACGTCGGGCGCATCAGTGCCCGAGGTGCTCGTGCGCGGCGTGATCGAACTTCTTGCCGAGCATGGATACAACGACGTTCAGCCCGTCACCACAGCCAACGAGACCTTGGTGTTCGCTCTTCCCCGTGAATTGCGAGCAGCGCGCACGTCGTAGAACAAGAAAATGCGGGGCACCTTCCATCTGGAAGGTGCCCCGCATTTTTTTGCTGCTGGGCTCGTCTGTCAGGGCTCTTCGCGATCGCGGTACCGAACTCGCGGCGGCGGATACGCCGGAAGATCGACTCCGGGTGGGCGGCGCCGAGGGGGCAGCGGCGGTGATACGTCGTCACCCGAAGCGAAGAAGGGCTCCATTCGCTCCTCACGCCTGGGCGACGGACTGGGCTCGGGCGCACGGCGGCGACCGTACGACGGGTAGTCGTCGTCTGCTGTCGGTCTGCTGTCCGGCTGAGGGCGACGCGTAGGCGGTTGGTGCGTGCGATCGACCCTGGGCGGCAGTGGGCTTCTCCGGGGCGGCAGCGGGCGATCGTCTTCGATCGGTTCGCGCCTGGGAGCGCTTCGGTAAGCGGGCTGTTCGTCCACCTCGGGGGCGCGGCGACGCGGGGGCCCGGGGACGGGCGCGTCCGAGACTCTGCGGCGACGCCCGGTCTCGGGTGCGGATTGTTCTCGCGTGGCAGCCGCAGAGGATTCTCGAGTGGCGGTCGCCGAGCGGCGGGAGCGGGTCGAGCGCGCAGGCCCGGTGGGACGCTGATTGAGGAGGAAGTACCGGAAACCGCCGATTATCAGCACGACGACGGTTGCGGCCAACATGATCGGAAAGCGGTTGACCAACGGGTACGCGATGTTGATCGCGATGTCGCGCAGTGCGGTGCTGTTGTCCTTGCCGATGAGCGTGTGCCCGATCGGCACCGCAGCGAAGAGCAGCAACGGAGGTTGGGCCATCGCGGTGAAAAGAGCCTTGTTCGAAGCGGCAACCACAGCGAAGAGACAGCCCAGGAAGTAGAACGTCGAGAACACCGCGGTGAGCTCGCCGCCGCCTCCGGTTGCATCGATCAGTACGCCGACGGCGGTGACACCGGCAGCAAGCAGGATCACTCCCCACCAGGGCAGGCCGGGGACGGTCACGATGAGCGATCGCTTGTCCAGCGGTACCCCGGAGCGAGCACGTTGGGTTGCAGACACATAACGACATTAGCGGTTCTTGCGTTGTCGGCCGTGTTTGTGCGGGTCGTGGCTGGCGCATTTATCGGCGCGTTGGCGCGATGGTTTCGGGTTCTTCGCCAAACGAACCGGACGGATTGTGTGCAGGGTCACCGGACGTTCGTGGGTTGGGGCACACCGTCGAAGCCGTCAGCGTGGGAGATCGGCAGTGTCGGTGGGCTGCTCTACCGTCGGATTCATGAAGATTCTGCACACCTCCGATTGGCACATTGGTCGCACGTTTCACGGCGTCGATCTGTTGGCCGATCAGGCGAGTGTGCTCGGTTCCATCGCGGATTCCGTCCGCGAACACGGTGTTGACGTCGTGGTCGTGCCCGGTGACATCTACGACCGCTCAATTCCCAGTTCCGACGCGGTCACGGTGTGCAATCGAGGCTTCGAGGCAATCCGGGCGGCCGGAGCGGTCATCGTCGCCACGTCCGGCAACCACGATTCCGCGGTGCGGCTCGGTGCCGGGGCGTCCTTTGCAGCTGCCGGCGGATTGCACTTGATCACCCGAGTCGGCCAGATCGGTACTCCGGTGATGCTCAGTGATCAGTTCGGGCCTGTCGCGTTTTACGGGATTCCGTATCTCGAGCCGGAGATCACGCGCGTCGAGTTGGACGTGCCCCGGGCTCGTACTCATTCCGACATCCTCGGTGCGGCGATGTCGCGTGTTCGGCGAGACCTCGCCGAACGAACAGCTACCGATCCGTCGACTCGGTCGGTACTGCTCGCGCATGCCTTTGTCGTGGGCGGTGAGGCGTCTGAATCGGAACGCTCCATTTCGGTCGGCGGAGTGGAGACTGTCGCAGTGGGCGAGTTTGCCGGTGTCGACTACGTTGCGCTGGGGCATCTGCATTCGCCCCAGATGCTCTCGGAGAGCGTTCGCTACTCAGGTTCACCGTTGCCGTATTCGTTCGGTGAGCGCAGCCACCGCAAGGCTGCGCTTTTGATCGAACTCGACGCAGCCGGTCTGTCGTCGGTGCAGCGCCTCGATCTTCCGGTGATTCGAGGGCTGAGCCAGGTGACGGGAACTCTCGAGGAACTTCTCACCGAGTCGAAGTACGCCGATTCCGAGCAGTGCTACGTCTCCGCTTTGCTCACTGATCCGGTTCGTCCCGTCGATGCCATGAGGCAGCTCCAGGCACGCTTCCCCTTTGCCGTTCACCTCGAATGGCAAAGGCCGGAAGGACAATCGGATCTCAAGTATCGCGACGCGGTACGGGGTCGAACCGACATGGAGATCGCGCGTGGCTTTGTCTCGGCCGTGCGTAGTGACCCGTCCGAGCGGGAGGTCACGTTGATGGCCGAAGCGCTCAGCGCTGCCGCGCGCGCCGAGGAGTCCACGGTAGAACTGAGTGAAACCGCGTGAGGCTTCACAAACTCGAAGTCAGCTCTTTCGGGCCCTTTGCCGACACTGTCGAGGTCGACTTCGACCGATTGGGTGCTGACGGGCTGTTCCTTCTGCACGGCGACACCGGTGCAGGCAAGACCACGATCCTCGACGCGGTTTCCTTTGCCCTGTACGGGCGGGTTCCGGGTGCGCGCAACGAGGGCAAACGGCTACTGTCCGATCATGCGCCTGCCGGTTCGGTGCCGCGCGTGGAACTCGAAGCGACCATCAGTGGTCGCAGAATCAAACTTGTTCGTAGTCCAGAGTATTCGCGCCCGAAGAAGCGTGGCACCGGTTCGATCACAGAGAATGCAAAGGCCACACTGACGTGGTTGGACGGCCGCGGCGAAAACCTTTCGCGCATCCCTGACATCGGTGACGAAATCAACCGCCTCATGGGCATGAGCGCTGATCAGTTCTTCCAGGTGGTGCTCTTGCCGCAGGGTGAGTTCGCCAAATTCTTGCGTGCCGAGAGCGACGAGCGAGGCAAACTGCTCGAGCGTCTGTTCGACACCAAGCGGTTTGTCTCCGTCGAGGCATGGTTCGACGCCAAGCGAAAGGCAAGTGCGACCGCGCTCGCGGCCAGGGAGCAATCCGTGCGGCTGCTGCTCGCGAAGGTCGAGACAGCTGCGGGACTCGAGGTAGGCGCCGAGGCACACCCACTGGAATGGTCGCGCAAACTCCTCGCCGAGGCTCAGGACACCCGCGATGCAAGTCTCGCGGAGCTGGTGACCGCGAAAGATGCAGCAGCCGAGGCTAATCGGGTTCTGTCGGCGGCGCAGCGAACCGCAGATCTGGTAGCTCGCCGTAATCGTGCGACCGCTGAACTCGCAGCATTCAATACGGGCGCCTCCCAAAGAGCTGTGATCGGCGCCGAACTCGAGACCGCCAAGCGTGCACTACCGGTGGCCGCTGTCGCCGGCGATGTGGACGCTGCCGGCTTGCATCTCGCTGCCGCACTCGAATCGATGACCACAGCGATGTCGACCTACTCCGCACTCGACGGTCCGGAGATTTTTGTGCCGGAGGTGTGGCCACCCACCGACGATGAGCGTCAACGCGTCGTAGCTCGGATCCGGACCTGGCGTGACGAGATCGTTCGCCTGGACGCAATGGCGGAGGACGCTCGCCGAGCCGATGCGGCAGAAGCCGAGATCGAGAAACTCGGAGTTCGGCGAGACTCCCTGTCCGAGCGCATCGATGCCATCGCGGTTGAACGCACACAACTGCCAGAACTGGTGCGCTCGGCCGGCCAACGACTGGAGGATGCGCAACGCGCGCACGCGGCTCTGCCTGGCCTCGAGGCTGCACTCGTAAAAGCGTCGGATGCTGCGACGGCGGCCCATGAAATCGTTTCTCTGCGTGCGCAAGCCGAGAAGATTCGTGTGCAGGTGTTGGATGCGCGCGACGCCCATCAGAGTGCTCGCGGGCGCTGGCTCGACCTGGTGCAAAAGCGTATCGAGGGCATGGCGGCGGAGTTGGCGAGTTCCCTCGCGCCTGGTGACCCATGCCAGGTGTGTGGTTCGCGTGAACACCCTGCGCTGGCTCAGTCGGATGTCGTCACGGTCACCGAGCCCGATCTGGAAGCCGCGTCAGCGGCCGAGCGTGCGGCCGAGAAAGCCCTCAGCAAGGTGGCCGATCGCCAGGTAACCGTCGAACGTGACATCGACCGGGTGATCGCGCGCGGCGGAGACGGCGATTCCGAAGAACTCGACAGGCTCCGCGCCGAGGCACGGAACGCCGTCGACGAGGCGACACACTCTGCCGGTCAGGTTGGAGTGCTGGCACAAAAACTTGCGCAACTCAATGGGCGTGACACCGAACTACAACAGGAATCCGCTTCTCTGACAGCCGAATTGGCGGCACTTGCCGAGCGTAGGACGACTCTGTCAGCGACGGTCGAGCAGATTCGAGCGGCGATCGTTGCTGCGGTGGGAGAAGATTCGACCATCGCTGCTCGGCGCTCGCGGTTCGAAGGCCTTGCATCCGCTGCCACGGCGGCGTCCGAAATGCGCGACGACGCCGTTCGTGCGCAGGCCCGATCGGCGGAACTGTCGGCCAAACTGTCCGCTGCTGCGGCCGCTGCCGGATTCGATTCGGTCGAGGCTGCGATCGGAGGGGTGAGATCGCCTGCCCGAATCGCGGCGATCGAAACGGAACTTGCCAAGGCGCGTGACCTCGAGGTTGCCGCCCGGACTGTCCTCGACGACCCCGAGGTTGTTGCGGTGGGTGAAGTCGAGACCGTCGACGTGGACGGCCCTCGCGGCCTCGCGCTTCAGTGCGCCGAGGTAGTGAACGCGACTGTTGCGGCCGCTTCCCTGGCCGAGAACCGTGTGTCGGATCTCGAACGGTTCAGCGGACAACTCGAGAAGGCCTACGAGGCGGTTGCACCTGAGCGTGAACTGCACGACGAACTCGCTGCTCTCGCAGACGTGATCGCCGGCAAAGGTCAGAACAGTCGCAAGATGTCGCTGAGAGCGTATGTGCTCGCTTCGCGGTTGGAAGAGATCGCCGTGTCGGCATCGGTTCGTCTGCAGCGGATGTCCGGGGGACGGTACGAGTTCGTGCACAGTGACGAGGCAGGATCTCGGGGTCGCCGCGGCGGTCTGGGACTCGACATCCGGGACGACTTCACGGGCGTCGTTCGCTCGGCGAAGACGCTCTCGGGCGGTGAATCGTTCTTGGCGTCATTGTCTTTGGCGCTCGGACTCGCCGATGTGGTTGCGGCGGAGTCCGGCGGAATCGTTCTCGACACGATGTTCATCGACGAAGGATTCGGCACCCTCGACGCCGACACCCTCGACTCGGTGATGGCTGTGTTGGACGAGCTTCGCGACGGAGGACGAGTGGTGGGCATCGTCAGTCACGTGGACGAGATGAGGCAGCGAATCCCGAGTCGCCTGCACGTCATTCGCGGACGTGCAGGCTCCTCGGTGAAGGTGATCGCGGGCTGATCAGGCCTTTTTGTTCTCTACCTCTGACTCGGCGTCGTCGTCTTGATCTTCGAGGATGTCCGAGGCATCGCCGGCGGGCATCGGCTCGTTGTCGCTTGCGCGTTCGTCGATCTGCTCTCCGATGTAGCGGATGACAACTGCTGCAACAGCGGCGACGGGCACTGCGAGGAAGGCGCCGACGATGCCGTACAGCGAGCTACCGGCGGCCACGGCAAGCAGCACGATGACGGCGTGGAGTTTCATCGACTTGCTCTGCAGCACAGGCTGAAGGACGTTTCCTTCGATCTGCTGAACGGCCAGGATGATGATCAGCACGATGATGGCGGTGGTGAGGCCGTTTGCCACCAACGCAACCAACACAGCCAGGGCGCCGGCGACAAACGCACCGACGATCGGGATGAATCCACCGATGAACGTCAGAATTGCCAGCACCGGTGCCAGCGGGACCCCGAGGATGAGCAATCCGGCGCCGATGAAGACCGCGTCGATCAGGCTCACCAGTGCTTGAGTCCTGATGAATCCGCCGAGCGTGTCCCACATGCGGGTGAGGACCTCTTCGAGATGCCGACCGGCGCGGCCGCCGCCGACAGCGTGCAGCCAGGGGATGAACCTCGGTCCGTCCTTGATGAAGAAGAAGGCGAGAATCAGGACCAAACCGAGCGTGACCAACAACGAGCTCGCCGTGCTCACACCGCTGAAAACGCCTGAAGCGATGGCGGTTCCACTTTCCTGCACCTTCGTGATGACGGCATGGACTGCGTTGTCGATCTGGTCGTCCTTCAGATTCAGTGGCGGACCCTGGAGCCAGTCCTGAACCTGATTGATGCCCTCGGTGGTCTTGTTCGCGAGCTCGGGGGCCTGGCTGACCACTGACGGAACGATGCCTGCGATCACACCGGCCAAGATTCCGATCGAGAGGACCAGGGTGATGCCGGCTGCCGCGGCCGGTGGCATACCGCGCTTGATCATTCCGCGGGTCGGCGGCCACATGACTGTCGCAACGACGATTGCCAGAGCCACCGGCAGGATGATGACCCAGAGCTTTTCGATCAGCCAACCGAAAATCCAGGCGCCCAGCGAAATCGATGCCAACACCAACGACCACTTTGCGAGCCACATACCCCCTTGCCCGATGATCTCGCCGCGGTCGCGCTTTCGCACCCCTGCGGACGTCCCCTTGTCTTGCTCGCTCACTGATCGTCCTTTCCGTCGGCGCAGGGATCTCCTCGCCGATGTGAGAATCCGGTGATCTAGCTGAGCTGATCGTAACGACTGCATGCGATAACTCGTGTGTTGCGCTTCAATACTGTGTTTTGAAGCATGCCAGGCGGACTAACATTTCCGTCATGAGAATCGCAGCAGCAGTCGGGGCAGCAGCAATCGTCGTTCTCGGGCTCACCGCGTGTAGCACCGAGGATCAGGACAACGCGCAGAACAAGATCAGCGAGGCAGTCACGAGCGGGCAACAGGCGCTCGAGACGGCGAAGCAGTCAGCGGGCAACGCCATCGACCAGGGCAAGACGGCGTTGTTCGTCGCCACCTTCCGTGGGGCTTACGCACCATTGGCGGAGAACCGCGACGACGCAGACATCGAGGAGATCTTGACGACCACGTGCACCGAGGTCGCCAACGGCACGGACGAGGCGGAGGTCAAGTCCAAGATCACCGACCTGGCCGAGAACAACGGCAACAAGCCCACCGACGAGCAGGCCGGCCACATTTACGAACTCGCGAAGGCCACCTGCCCCTGACCGGATTCAGCAGCAGCGGGCGCCCGGGTTGGCGTCGGCTGCTGCATGCCGGCGGCGCCAGAACTCTCGTTCGCTGATTACCGGTGAGTCGGCGTGGTGGCGTCGGGTGTGCTCGACGTAGCGCTGATAGTCGAGATCACCCATTACCGAGCGAACCCACCACAGCGTTCCGCGGAACGCTGTGGTGAGTTTTGCCGTCATGGTCATGGTCAGTGCCCACCTCCGTGCGCGGCGCCGGGTGCCCGGACTTTCCCGGCTTTGATGAGCTCGTCCCATTCCTTCTGGATTTCCTTCTCCGCGGGCGTCGGAATGAAGCTTGCGGGACCGAAGATCTTCGACGGTTCCTCCGGGGACTCGGTGGTCGGCAGCCCGCCGGCCCGGATTGCCTTGGCACATACGATGATCCCGGCGATGACCACGACGATCACCAGAGACGCGAAGATGATCGAGAGCGTGCCCTGAATGAAGGTGTTGCGGATGACGGCATCGATGGCCTCTGGAGTCTTCGCAGAACCGTGTGCCGTCTCACCTGCTGCCTTCGCATCCTTGAACACGTTGTGCTGAGCCCAGTAACCGATCGCGGGGTTGTCGGAGAAGATCTTCTGGTACGACGCGGTCATAGTCACGACCAGGTCCCACACCAATGGCACGCCGGGGATCCAGGCCCATTTGAACAGGCCCTTCTTCATGACGATCGTCATGACCACCGTCAGTGCGATCGCGGCCAGAAGTTGGTTGGCGATGCCGAAGAGCGGGAAGAGCGTGTTGATTCCGCCGAGTGGATCGGTGACACCCATGAGCAGGATCGCGCCCCACGCAGCGACCACGATCAGCGAGCACAGCCACGCACCGATGCGCCACGACGGGTCCTTGAACTTCTTTGCCGGACCGCCGAAGTTGCCGAGCGAGTCCGAGAGCATGAATCGAGCGACGCGAGTGCCGGCATCGATCGTGGTGAGGATGAAGAGAGCCTCGAACATGATCGCGAAGTGGTACCAGAACGATTTCAGCGAGTCGCCGCCGAAGACGTCGCTGAGCACTTCGGACATGCCGAACGCGAGCGTCGGGGCGCCGCCGGTTCTCGAGATGATCGATTCTTCCCCGACGGCCTCGGCTGCCTGCGTCAGCACGTCCGGTGTGATGGGGGCGGTGCCGAGGGGCAGATTGTTGACGTATTCGGCTGCGGTTTCCGGTGTTCCACCGGTCAGCGCCGCGGGAGCGTTGAGTGCGAAGTACAGGTGCTGATCGAGGATGCAGGCGGTGACCAGAGCCATGATCGCGACAAACGATTCGGTCAGCATGCCGCCGTAACCGATCATCTTGGTCTGGCTTTCCTTCTCCAGCAGCTTCGGCGTCGTGCCGGACGCGATCAGCGCGTGGAAGCCCGAGAGTGCGCCACAGGCAATGGTGATGAATAGGAACGGGAACAGTGAACCGGCAAAGGCGGGGCCTTCGCCGTTGGAGGCGAACGGCGTCACTGCAGGCATGTTCAGCGCGGGTCGTGCGACCAGAATTCCGATGGCCAGCAGCGCGATGGTGCCGACCTTCATGAACGTCGACAAGTAGTCGCGCGGTGCCAGGAGCAGCCAGACGGGCAGCACCGAAGCGGCGAATCCGTACGCGATCATCAGCCACGCAATGGTGACCTTCGAGAGTGTGAACCAGTCTGCGCCCCAACCGGTATCGGCTACCCAACCACCGGAGACGATGGCCAGGAGAAGCAGGACGACGCCGATCAGGGAGACTTCGGAAACCTTGCCCGGCCGCAGATACCTCAGGTACACGCCCATGAACAGGGCGATGGGGATGGTCATCGCGATCGAGAACACACCCCACGGGGACTCGGCGAGCGCATTGACGACCACAAGTCCGAGCACCGCGATGAGGATGATCATGATGACGAACACGCCGATCAATGCGGCGACGCCGCCGACGAGGCCGAGTTCTTCGCGGGCCATCTGACCGAGGCTGCGCCCGCGGCGCTTCGACGAGATCCACAGGACCATGAAGTCCTGCACCGCCCCGGCGAACACCACGCCGACGATGATCCAGATCGTTCCCGGTAGGTATCCCATCTGCGCGGCCAGGACGGGTCCGACCAGGGGGCCGGCACCGGCGATTGCCGCGAAGTGGTGACCGAACAGCACCCGACGGTCGGTCGGCATGTAGTCGGCGCCGTTCTCCATGATTTCGGCGGGAGTTGCGACGTCGTCGCGAGGCTTGACGATCTTGCGTTCGATCAACCGCGCATAGAAGCGGTAGGCGATCAGATAGGTACAGATTGCGGCCAACACGAACCACACAGCACTGATGTGTTCACCGCGGACGATCGCAATCATGTACCAGGAGCCCGCGCCGACCAGTCCGAGAACGAGGAAGACGACGCGCGCAGTCGTGGAGATGGGTGTTTTGTCGATGACCCCGACAGGTGGCAGGTCAGGATCGGTTTTCAGGTACTCGACATTTGGTTCCGGCGCAGTCGTCAAGCTCATCGTCGAACTCCGTCCACTAGTGCACGTGTGGCCACCGTCACAGCGGGCCATCTGTCACTGTAGGACCAGACGGGTGAATCCGCGCGATCTGTGGCGCGGGAGTCGACCGGCGTCAGAATCGGTGAGCGTCGGCGTCGATCCAATCGGTGAGCCAGCTCTGCGGCGGGGAGTCGAGCAGTTCGCCCGGCATCAGCCAGTCGAACAGGTCGGCATAGGTACGCGTGGTGAGACCGTCGACGCGGCGGTTGAGCATTCCCGGTTGCAGTTGGTCGAACGAATCGATGCCCATCGACGCGATCATCTGTTGTGCGCTGGCGACTGTTGCCTTCTGGAAGCGGTAGACGCGCTCGCTCTTGTCGGGGATGTCGAGTGCGCGGGTGCGTGCCGGATCCTGAGTGGCAACGCCGACCGGGCAGCGGTTTGTGTGGCACATCTGGGCCTGAATGCAGCCCACTGCGAACATCATTGCGCGGGCAGCCATCGTGAAGTCTGCGCCTTGGATGATGCGTTTGACGATGTCGGAACCGCTCGCCACCTTTCCGGAAGCGCCGACTTTCACGAGAGCGCGCAGACCGGTTCCCACCAAGGCGTTGTGCACGAGCATCAGGCCTTCGGTCAACGGCATGCCCATATGGTCCTCGAATTCCACCGGACCTGCGCCGGTGCCGCCTTCGGAACCGTCGACGATGATGAAGTCCGGCGTGATGCCGCGTTCGATCATCGCCTTGCAGATTCCGAGGAATTCACGACGCGAGCCGACGCACAGTTTCATACCGACTGGCTTGCCTCCCGACAGTTTTCGCAGGGTCGCGATGAAATCGACCAGTTCGACCGGAGTGCTGAACGCGGTGTGCGCGGGTGGCGAAATCACGGTCTGGCCGACGGGTACCCCGCGGGTTTCGGCGATTTCGGGGGAGACCTTGACTCCGGGAAGCACGCCACCCAACCCGGGTTTCGCACCTTGCGAGAGCTTGATCGAAATGGCCTTCACCTGATCGAGGCCGGCACGCTCGGCAAACCGGTCAGGATCGAATCGGCCGTCCTCGGTTCGGCATCCGAAGTATCCCGAGGCAATTTCCCAGATCAGATCGCCGCCGTGTTTGCGGTGATACGGACTGATCGCGCCTTCGCCGGTGTCGTGGGCGAAGCCGCCTTTGGCGGCGCCGGCGTTGAGGGCCTCGATTGCGTTGGCGGACAACGACCCAAAGCTCATCGCGGAGACGTTCAATAGAGCGATGTCGTACGGCTTCGTGCAATCGCGTCCGCCGAGCCGAACTCGCGGAACGGTGTCGGGGGCGGTCCGTGCGCGAATCGAATGCGTCATGAACTCGTAGCCGATCGCATTGACGTCGCGCTCGGTCCCGAAGGGCTCTTCCGCCAGTGTTCCCTTTGCACGCTCGTAAACCAGATCTCGCGTTTCGCGATCGAATGGCATTCCATCGGTGGATGATTCGACGAAGTACTGCTGGATCTCCGGTCGAATCTTCTCGAGGAGGAATCGCGCGTGCCCCAGGACCGGATAGTTACGGAGGATGCTGTGGGACTTCTGAGTGAGGTCGTAGGTGCCCATCGCCGCCAGCGCGAGAGTGACGACAGCGATCACCCACCATCCGGGCGAGGCGACAATTGCGAGCGCGGCGGTGCCGAGACCCACTATCCATATCAAGAGCACGATCAGCATCCGAGTCACCTCGAGAGCGTAGGCGCCCACTGTGACACGGCAGCGGTAAGTCTCCACTAGGTTCTGCGATAGAGAACCGAATCCGACTCTTTGGGGGAATGATGACCGAACCGCAATATCCGACCGACCCGCAGGATCCGAAGGAGCAGCAGTATCCGGCGGGCCAGCAGTATTCAGCCGGTCAGCAATATTCAGCAGGCCAGGAGTATCCGACGGGCCAGCAGTACCCGACCGACCCGCAGTACTCAGCCGGACAGCAGTATCCGACCGGTCAGCAGTACAGCGCGACCCAGCAGTACAGCGCCGCACCCACGTACGCGGCGCCCCAGTACGGTCCGCCGAAGTCCAACGCGGGATGGGCCGTCGCGTCGATCCTGTTCTTCTGGCCTATCGCGTTCGCCGCGTTCAACCATCTCCACGACATCTACCCGAAGTGGGCGATGGGCGATCACCAGGGCGCACAGTACGCGTCCGAGCGCGTGAAGAAGCTCGGGCAGATCTCGCTCCTCATAGCCGTCATCTGCTGGGTGCTGTTCATCGCGTTCTACGTCATCTTCCTGGTTGCGATCGTGTCGTCCGTCGATTCGTATACCTACAACTGATCACCTGCCGCGACGTGACGGTGGGGCGAGTACCCGTCACGTCGCCGCGAGGCCGTAGAATCCACAGACCGTGAGCCTTACCCTCGGAATCGTCGGACTGCCCAACGTCGGCAAGTCCACCCTTTTCAATGCACTGACCAACAACGACGTGTTGGCAGCGAACTACCCGTTCGCGACCATCGAACCCAACGTCGGCCTGGTTGAGCTGCCCGATCCGCGGCTGCAGAAGCTCGCCGAGATCTTCGGCTCCGAGCGCATCCTCCCCGCGACCGTGTCGTTCGTCGACATCGCGGGAATCGTGAAGGGCGCGTCCGAGGGCGCAGGCCTTGGTAACAAGTTCCTGGCCAACATCCGTGAAGCGGACGCCATCTGCCAGGTAGTTCGCGTCTTCGCCGACGACGACGTCATCCACGTCGACGGCAAGGTCGACCCGGCCTCCGATATCGAAGTCATCGAGACCGAGCTCGTGATCGCCGACATGCAGACCTTGGAGAAGGCTCTCCCGCGTCTGGACAAGGAAGCTCGCAAGAACAAGGAGCTCAAGCCGGCCCACGACGAGGCACTCAAGGCTCAGGCCTTCCTCAACGAGGGCACGACGCTCTTCAGTGTCAAGGACAAGCTCGACTTCTCGCTGCTGCGTGAACTGAGCCTGCTCACCACCAAGCCCTTCCTGTACGTCTTCAACGCCGACGAGTCTGTGCTCACCGACGCAGCGAAGGTTGCGGAATTGCGCGCATCCGTCGCTCCGGCCGACGCCGTGTTCCTCGACGCGAAGGTCGAGCAGGAACTCCTCGAGCTCGACGAGGAAGACCGCCAGGAAATGCTCGACTCGATCGGTCAGACCGAGCCGGGCCTGCACGCTCTCGCGCGCACCGGCTTCCACACCCTCGGGCTGCAGACCTACCTGACGGCTGGTCCGAAGGAAGCTCGCGCCTGGACGATCCATAAGGGTGACACCGCGCCCCAGGCTGCCGGCGTCATTCACACCGACTTCGAGCGTGGCTTCATCAAGGCTGAAATCGTGTCCTTCGACGACCTCGTCGAGGCCGGTTCCATGGCCGCAGCCAAGGCTGCAGGCAAGGTCCGCATGGAGGGCAAGGAATACGTCATGGCCGACGGCGATGTGGTGGAGTTCCGCTTCAACGTGTAAGGCCCCAGGTCAGCGCCCTATTCGGTACCCTCGGTACGCAGAGGGTACGCAGTAGATTCCGTAGAGGATTTGAATAGGGCGTCGGCCGCCTTGCGCGTCTTGTCGTCAGCGTCCGGCCACAGGTGGCTGTACGTGTTCAACGTGACGGTTGCCGAGCTGTGTCCGAGCGCTCGTTGCACGGTCACCACATCGCACCCTGCAGCGATCAGGCCGGACGCGTAGAAGTGCCGCAGGTGATGCAAGTGAAGGTGCTCGGCCCCGACGCCCTTGCGCGCAGCTCGCCACCGGTACCCCACAGAGTTCTGATGCCATGGGTGTTTACCTTCCCCAGGGAACATCCAGCGAGTCGGTTCATTGCTCTCGTGCCGCCAGTGCGCAATGTGAAGCGACAGCAGCTTGAGCAGCCCATCGGGAACCGGGACGGTTCGTTCACTCCCGTACTTCGGTGCCCGGATCTCGACAGCGTGACCGTTCGCCCGTTGCACCTGCCGCTCGACGTTGATCTCCCGGCGCAGGAAGTCGATGTCACCGACCTGTAGTGCCGCGGCCTCTCCAAGCCGGAGGCCTGCAAAAGCGCACAGTCCCACGAAAGCATTGAACTCGATACCCGCTTCGGTGATGAGCGCACCGACTTGTTGCGTCGTGGGGATGACCATTGCTGCATCTGCACGTCGCCGCCGGGGGAGTGTGATCCTCTCGGATGGATCTTCGCCAAGCACCTTGTCACGCTTCGCAGCTCGCAGCACTGACCGAACATTGTTGAACCGAGTCTTGATCGTGCTGGGTGCAAGCGGCTTGTCTTGCATTGCCTTAACCCATGTTTCGAGGTGCGACGGACGTAGGTCTGCCATCGCTACTGTCGAGAACGTGACGCTGCCGGCGGCAAGGTTCATCGCCCTTACTGTGCCCGGTACCCACACCTGACGAGACGACCAATCCTTGTAGAAACTGGCGAACGTGACCTTGCCACGCGCCGGGTCCACATAGCTCCCGGTGACCTGGCTCGACACGATGGCTTCGAGCCACTGTTTAGCGTCCACCTTGAGCGCAAACCGTTGCGTTCGCTCTCGGCTGTCATTGTCTACATACCTTGCGCGCCAGCGCTTTCCCTCTCCATCAAGCTTGAGAGGCGTGCCGTCGGACTTTCTCTTCCAGAGATCCTCGACGCCCGAACGCCGATTACGCTTTGGTGGCACCTTCAGCCCTTCCTTGACGCAGGTAATCGATCAATCCCAAGTAGTGCACAACCTTGTCCGACACATCCTCCTCGTCGAGATCAAGGCTTTCTGTCGTCTGAAGCTTCGCCCACGAATCCGCCTTCGAACCCTCTTCCTCGGAGACGAGTTCGTGGAAGATATCCATAAACGAAACTTCCAGATAGCCTCCAGTTCCGAAGCGGGCGAGCGTCTCGAGGTCAGTCAATTCATCGGCTGTAAATCGTTGTTCGCTCCCCGAAGTGATCGCCAGGCGCGCCGCAGCTGCCGCAGCGACCGAAACGTGCTCGATATCTTCCTCAAGTTCAATCACCCGCGCTTCGGCCAGAATTCTTTCTCGTCGCAGCCCTCCTTCCGTGAATTTGAGATACATCGCCGCGAGTTCTACTGGCGAATCACGTCGCCCGGGAAGGAGATCGTGAACTGGAACCCCGAAGACGTTTGCGAGGGCATATAACTCGAGGATGGTGGTCGGCCTAGACCCTCGCTCCATCCGAGTGATTGTCGTGGGGTCGACATTCTTTCCGAGTTCCTCGCTGAGTCGCGTCGCTAGCGCGGTTTGACTCAGGCCTTTGTCTGTACGAAGTCGTGTCACGAGCTGACCGAAGAGTTCGCCTACGTCAGTTTGCTGCATGAGGATCAGTATGCAGACTGCTTGCCATGCAGGCAAGTGTGTGCAATCCTATTGCTGCACGAGACGCAGCTTGCGATCTGCATGACATGCATTATCTGATGCACTACACAGGAAGGTTGTCGACTTTGGCAACGGAAATCATCACTACGAAGCAGCTCTGCACGGAATACGGGATTCCGGAGGCCACCCTGAGGTGGTGGCGCCATACGGACCAGGGACCTGCGTCGTTCAAGCTCGGCAGGAAGCGCGTCGTCTACCGCAGGGGCGAAGTGGAGAAGTGGGTCGCATCGCAGGAAATCGCCACCATCCGGGGCGGGGTTGCCTGATATGGCTGACTTCATGGCACACGGATCCGCAGCAACCGAGGTGGTTGCAATGCCCTTCATGGGTAAGGTCAGTCTCCGCCTCGGACAGCACTTCACCTTGATCTTCACGGTTGACGAAGCCCGCACCGCTATCGCTCAACTCGCTGAAGGCGTGAGGAAAGTTGCTGAACGCCAGACGGCGCTTCGGTCCAGCGCGCAGAAGATCGAATGATGGCCAGAGACGAGAAAAACGGATCCGGCCAGGGATCCGCTTCTCGAATTCTCAGTTGCTATCAGACAACCAATCAGATTCACGCTAACACAGAGAGTTTCGAAATCTTGATCAGCCATGACCCGTATTGCAGGCGTACCAGGTGTCAGTGCGCGACACGCGCGAAGTCGGAGGCCACTGCGTGAGATCGTTCGAACGTGTAATTCGGGCATTCGAGGACGCGGGAAGCACCGTCGACCTCAACTCCTCTGGCGATCGGGCCGCGATTCAATCGCCTGGTCACAGCGGTAAGGACAGGTCGATCAGTGTTATGTACGGACGAGATAGAACTCTGATTTACAGCCATGCGGATGATCGCGACGAGGTGCTTTCCAAAGTCGGTCTCACGATGCACGACCTATTTGACAATCCGAGTGGTGTGACCTACCGATACCAAGGTGGGCGGGTTGTGAGGCGCACGCCGGAGAAGCAATTTCCGCAGTCGGGAAACAAGGATGATCGGTCGCTCTATCGCGTTGAAACCCTCCCTGAAGATCGAACCTCAACCGTTTACGTTACGGAAGGTGAACAGTGCGCGGACGCGCTCGCTGTGCTTGGTGTGGCGGCTGTCTCGCCACCCCAGGGTGCCAATACTGCAGCAAGTCGTTTTGACTGGAATCCGCTGTCCGACAGGAATGTTCAAATTGTTGCGGACAAGGATGCGGCTGGGCGCAAGCACGCCCAGGACGTCGCGAAGAACCTCAATGGGATTGCCAAGGATGTATCGATCGTGGAAGCGAAGATCGGAAAGGACGCTGCAGATCATGTGACAGCGGGGCACGAGGTCCACGAGTTTGTTCCGGTGGCGGTCACGAACCACGAAGATCCCGATGACGAATTCTGGAATGGGCGACCGGCATTGACACATATCCGGGACTTTGCACGAGCACGTCGAGCTGGTCCATGGTCGACGCTCGGCGTTGTACTCGCCCGTGCCATCGCCTCGCATGAACCCAACGTGATGCTTCCTCCGACGGTGGGAGGCGCTGTGTCGATGAACCTCTTTCTCGCCGCAGTAGGGGCTTCGGGCGCGGGTAAGGGTGCATCGGACGGAGCAGGGTTTGCAGCTGTCGAATTCGCCGACTTCGCAGGCCACAAAATTGAGATTGATCAGCCGAACATCGGCAGTGGTGAAGGACTTGCTCGTGCATTTCGGGCACCCGACTCCGATGACCGTGAATCATCTGCACGAACACGTGCGTTGATTGCGGTGTCGGAAATCGACACACTGGCAGCTCTTGCAGGTAGAAAGGGCGCCACCTTGATGGCTGAGTTACGGAAGGCCTACATGGGTGAGTCGATCGGATTCAACAATGCGTCGAAGGCCACGACGTCGGCAGTCGGGGCCCACTGCTACCGCCTCTGCCTCACTGTCGGTGTGCAACCAGAGAACGCCGCCCCGCTGCTTGATGACGCGGGTGGTGGAACCCCGCAGAGGTTCGTGTGGCTTCCTGTAAACGACCCATACGCACCTGACGTGCGACCGTCTGAACCTGCACCGTGGGTGGTCAAGTTTCCGCGGTGGGAGGCTACTCAAGAGCTTGTCGTTATTCCAGATAGAGCTCGTGAGGAGATCGACTCTCACCGATTGAAAGTACTTCGTGGGAACGCCGAGAATCCACTGGACGGGCATGTGATGCTCTGCCGACTCAAGGTCGCTGCCGGATTGATGGTTCTTGATGGCCGCAGTGTCATGAGCGACGACGACTGGCGATTGGCAGGAGAGGTAATGGCCGTATCGAGTCGCACCCGGGGTGGCATTGAGCGTGATCTGTTCGAACGGAACCGAAAACGGCGCACGGCCAACGCTGTCGCCCGGGGTGAGGACGAGGACACAACCGCGGCCACCCGGATCGACAAGCGGCTTGATCGCATTGCCAAAGGCATTACTCGCCAACTCCAAAAGGAGAAGATGTTGCGAGGTCCGTTGCGTCGCGGCCTCAGTTCTGCGGACCGAGACGATTTCGATCTGGCTATTGCGCGCATGGTTGAGGAGGGAATAGTCGTAAACCACACCGAGGGAAATAAGGAGTGGTACGAGCTTTCCTGACGCGTGGGGTGGAAACCTCCACCTTGGTTTCCACCCCGATTCATACAGGTCAGCGCCCAAATCTGGGGGTGGAAGGAAGGGTGGAGATTTCCACCCTTCCTGTGGTGGGTGCTCGCGATCCTGTTGCACTACGTCGACAGACAGTGGTTGGTGTGAAACCTGGAGTCAGAGGGTGAACCGGCCGTGAGTTGAGATGCTGGAAGCGAGGCGCGGTGATTGCCAGCTCTATACAAGTAAGTATCAGGTGCTTGCAAATGTCCGCATTCTGATGAGGATCGAGCGAAAGCTTCTACGATTTAGTCAGACTGCAGCTCGCCCGGTCCGAGGACATGTCACCGCCACCGCGAAGCTGGGGGCATACCTTGGCGTTCGAGGTGAATGCGTTTCCGAATACGAGTCTTATGGTGTCAGTGACGTATCTTCGGGCTTCCGCGCCGAAGTTATTTTTTCCTCGGTCTGTGCACCCAATGTAGTTTCATACGGAGTCACTCCGCCCTGCCGTCGGACGTTCTCCCTCGGCACAAGTTCCCTTATTGACGTCTCCTGACATCGTCGGACCACAGCACGAATGCCCTTCTGCCGCTTACCCAATGCTGCAGCCACTGAGGAAACTGGCGCATAAAGTCGCGAGCTTGTCGCTCCTGGCTCCTACTAGGGCGCTCCGCGGTTAGAACATTGAAGTCTCTTAGCTTCAATACCGAAACCAGGCCGTTGCCGAAGAATTTTGAAGTCGAAGATACGAGGAATTCGACGTCTTCTCCCCCTTCGTGAAGTGCAAAGATTACATATAACAGGACATTTGTGAGAGTTTCGTCCAAAGGTCCGTTTGGATATCCCTCGGGGGGCTGCCAATCCAAAAGTTCGACACCGGACCAAAATATGTACGAGCGAAGTCCCTCGAGTAGCGGTGCAGGGATCTTCTCGCCGCTCGATATTTTTTCATACGCGATACATATCGCCTTATCCCGGAACTGATTCTCTCTTAATTCCTCCGATCGGCCCAGGCGTGCGTCGATATTCCACCAGATGAGGCCCGGAACAGCGCCGTGATTGCTCATACATACAACAGCATCCCAACCATGCCAATCGTAATTCCTGGGCTCAATATTTAGGGATATCAACCAGTTTGCGGCGGCCTGAGAGTTTGGCGTAACTTTACGTAGCGCCATTTCTTGTGCGATTTCCTCGATTATTGGAGTCCAATGATCATGAAATCGAGAACGAGATCCGCTGAGCGCTAGACCCGACCATGCTTCAAGAAGACATGATCGAGCTTTGTCATGGTCGGGACCTGCATCCGATGATAGGAATTCACGCACGAGCTGTGCGCGTGCCTGCTCGTTGAGGCACAATACAAGTTCCAGCTCACGAGGAGGAACCCATTCGTAGTTCGCCCAGTTCGCAAAAATGTTACTGAAAGCCTGCCTTCTGAGATGTGAAGGCATTCCTATGCCCTCCATCAGGCGGAGCAGGAGCAGGTTGTGAGACCCTTCTCTTAGTAGCTCCCTGAATACTGCTGTCCCACCCCCTTCCCGGCGAAAGTCATAGGCTTGTATAAGTAGTTCTGGAACAACAGATGTCGCATCCTCCTCGTATACCCGCTGAATTTCCTTGCAAATTTCATCTTGCGATTCCGATCGCTTTACGAAAGATTCAGCGGAGAAGTATTCAAGGAATGTTCTGTGGGTAAACCTGAAGATTCTTTGACCTCGATAGTTCGTCCCAAAGCTTGCGAGTAGCCAGGCGCGGCCGGCGCAGAATTCTACAAAACTTCTGGAATCCCGCTCAGCATCCGTATGGTCGAACCCGTCCCGATCAACTAGAGAATGTGCAAGAACCATTACGAGTTGCTGCTCTTCTATTCCATCTTGAAGGGCGGGTGAGGAATATACCCAGCGGGCAATTTCCTGCATGAGGCGCTCCGCGTATTGCGGCATAGCGCCGGACTGTTCGATCTGCCGGTGATCGTCCCAGCGGCGGAAAAGGAGATCAGCGCATCTCGCATATACGCCCCGCCGATCAGTAGGAAGAGATCCATGTTCTCGGTACAGTGCACACAACAGGGAGAGCATGAGCGGGTTGTACCTCAGATCAGTTACCGATTCTGAGTCATGTATAAAGCTGGATACCAGGTCATTCCGGCCCTTCTGATCGAACCAACGCTCGCAATATTCTTCGAACTGGTCATCGTTGAACTGATCAAGGCGAATATGCGAAAAAATTAGGGAGGGGAGGGGAGCTCGATCGTATCCCAGCAAGCGCGTTGTTACCAGAATTGAGCAAACGGGATATTGACTTGCAATACTCTCAATACGTGAGATCATCTGAGATCGCCGAGACTGCTCGGTTATCTCATCCAGACCGTCAAAGACTAGACATACCCTGCCCAATAAAAGGATACTCTCAAAATCTTGGTTAGATAACGTAGTTGAGTGATCCGCGTTTATAGAGTCGACAGCGTGCGATGTGACTGATTTATCCCAAGCTGTTTTTGCGTAATGTCGGCATACAATTTCCACGACCGGGACCGACGACTCTGATCCCGAAATTTCCTTCTTGAAGTGATGAACAAATGTTGTCTTTCCAGCTCCTGGATCACCCATGACGACCGCCCTGAATGGAGACGAAGAAGGGTTCAATTCTTCTGCGGTGACAAGTTGCTGATCATCGTCGCGTATAAAGTTTCGGCGGATATAGAGTGATTCAAAATCAGATGAACTGTCGAGTTCCGTGTGGGTAATTATTGGTTGATGTTGGATGGAGCCAATCATCCGAGCTAAATCTCTGCTGGTTTCAATTGCCCGAGCTAGACGGGGAAGGTCCTTCATTAACTCCACAAGTCGCTCAAGATGTCGTCCGGAATTGGAATTTCTTTCAGATCCATTGAGTATGGGGGAGTTGACAAAGTTTTCGTAGTCATCGAGTACATCGGTTGGTATGGATTCGGAATGAAATCCGAGCGAGGTGTCGTACAGGGACTGGACTCTTTTTTGGATGTCTTTTTTTCTTTTTTTCCATCTTCCCCCACTGTCGGCAAGCCATCGGTCTGCTTCGTTGTCAAATACAGTAGAGAAGGTGGACAGTGCTTGTTCGCGACCGGGGGAATTCTTCGAAATTTCGGTTATAAGTAGAAATGCAAGAACCGGCTCCATTTGCGGCGAGGAGAGGAACTTTTCTATATCAAGGACGTCGGCAGCTGACAGTCGAAATTCGGCGTCTTTTTGGAGAGATAACCATTCAGGTTCAAAGGTTCCCAGCAATTGAAAATGGCGTCGCAACGCGCCAAAACCTTTACTGGCATTCATCGTGAGCGTCATGCCCGCATTTGCAGCGCCAATCGCGACTGCAGCACTTCCAGGATCCACCATCATGGAAATGTACCCCTTGAGATCTGGATCATGGAAACAGGTTGGAAAATGGAAGTTCCGGCACCTACTTCCCCTGAGATGTGTTACGCCCTCTGGTGTGTCAGTAACGATTCAGAGGCACGGAAGAACTGTTAGGCCTTCACCGCTACGGACGGTCACGCGAAGCGGGAAGGACGGCTCCTTCGGGCCAGATTGTGGCAGCGGTGTAGTAGATGTTGCTCAGCTTCGTTCCGTCGATGTTTGCGCACGCAAGGTTTGCCTCGTGCAGATTCGCTCCAGACAGGTTCGCTCCGGAAAGATTAGCGTCCATCAAATCCGCGCCGACCAGTGTTGCGGCGGTCAAAACCGCGCCGATCATAAACGCGCCGGACAAGTCCACCCCGGTCAAATCCATGCCGGACAGGTTCACGTGGGACAGGTTCGCACCCGACAAGTTCGCGCGGGACAGGTCCGCATCGAATAGTATCGCGGCGGACAGGTCCGCGTCGAAGAGTCTCGCGCCGGTCAGGTCCGCGCCGGTCAGGTCCGCGCGGACCATGATCGCTTCGGACAAGTCCGAGAAGGCCAGTTCCGCGCCGGTCAGGTTCGCGCCGGTCAGGTTCGCGCCGGTGAGGTTCGCGAGGGCCAGGTCCGTGCCAGTCAGGTTCGCGAGGGCCAGGTTCGCGCCGGTCAGGTTTGCGTCTTCCATACTCGCGTCGGTCAGGGCCGTGTAGGTCAGGTTCGCGGCGGTCAGGTTCGCATTGGACAGGTTCGCGCTGGTCAGGTTTGCGGCGGTCAGGTTCGCATTGGACAGGTCCGCGCTGGACAGGTCCGCGGCGGTCAGGTCCAATGAGCTCAGACTCATGTTGGATATGTCGGCATTGGTGATCGTGCAATCAAACCCGTTCCAGCTCTTCGGGTCCGAAGCTTCCGCAGAAGAGTGTTTATGCAGCGTGAGGAGAATGGTTCTACGTACTTCCAACTCTCCGGTGTCAGGTAGTTTCGCGGCGATCAATACAGGCGTGTGAATGTTGGGGGTCCGGAGGTACGCGCGAAGTAGGTCGATGGCAACTTGTTTCTCATCGCGCTCGTTCTGTTGCTGCCAGTCGTCAGCGAGGGAGGCGAGTGCGTAGACGCCGGCGAGTCGGATTGCGGCGGATTCGTGGGCGAGTTGTTCGGCGCAAGTTGTGTAGCGGGATCGTAGGTCGCGGACCACTTCTCGTCGATGGGTGCGCTCAAACGTCTTTGACTGCTCCGCCCTAGCGATCTCGGCTTGGTGTCGTTGCTCCGTGAGTTGCTTCTCGTGTCTCGCCTTCTCATCAGCAGCGACAGTTCGTGCGTGTTCGAGTTCGGTTTCTGCGTGTGCGAGTGAATCGGCGGCGGTTCTCTCCGCACTGATTCGAGTGTTGTGTGCGGATCGGAAAGTTAGGGCACCTGCTCCGAGAACTCCAGCGCCGCCGAGGACTGTCGCAACGGGCTGCGCGACACCTGACTCACCAGAAAGGATTGCGAATCCCGACACGATGAACAGAGCGACGCTCGTGGTCACTAGCGCGGTGCCAGCGAAGATCCCGATCCTCGTGCCGCGTGATTCAGGTGACGGTGTGGGAACCGGAGGCTTATCTACCGGCGAACCACCGGAGGGCGAACCTGCTGTTGTCATTTGAACATTGTGCGGTGCTGATGGCGAGTAGGTGCTGACCCGGTCCCATCCAGCTTCACCGTCAGCGTTGACCGCACTCCGCATCGGCTCAAGAGTCACGAGTGTCTCGCCGTTCCGTTGTCTCATTATCGATCGATTGATGCGACTGCGACCACCCAAGTCGGTCAATTCGGTTTCGCCTGGTCGTCGTGGCGTGCCACCGTCTTGTAATCCCGTCTCATAACTTATAGTCTCATAACCGCGATGTTGACGGGATAATGAGACGGAAGCGAGACAATGGCAGTCATCGGATACGCACGAGTGAGCACCACCGAGCAGAATGCGCAGCTTCAGCTAGACGCGCTCAAAGCAGCGGGTGCCGCCCGGATCTTTACCGACCACGGCGTCTCCGGTTCCAAGACCACACGCCCCGAGTTGGATGCGTGCATCGACCACCTGCGCGAAGGTGACGTACTCACCGTGTGGAAGCTCGACCGACTCGGCCGCAACACCGTCCACGTCCTGCAACTCATAGAAGAACTCACCGAGCGCGGGATCGGATTTCGTAGCGTCACCGAGGGCCTGCATACCGATGGGCCGATGGGAAAGGCAATGCTGACGATCATGGCCGCATTCGCACAGCTCGAACGAGACACCATGATCGAACGCACACGTGCCGGACTGGCTGCAGCTGCCGCGAACGGACGCAAGGGCGGGCGACCCCGCAAGGTGACAGATGCCGACGCGATCAAAGCTCAACAATTGCGTGAAAAAGGCATCAGTGCGCCTGACATTGCACGGATGCTCAACTGCTCGCGTGCGACGGTCTATCGATACCTCGCATAACTTCTGGAGCCGAACTCGACAAGCTGATTCGCCTGCGAGGTTTGGCCTTTCGGCAGTGTTACCTGGTTTCTGGTGTCGATGATGGAGCGCTGCCCACTCGCCAGGTTGACGGCTTTTGAGATCGGAAGGTGTCCCCGCTGAGTACCTGATCTCGGTTTGCAGCCATGGCCCGCCGGGCGGTGGCTTCTTGCGCTTCCCATCCGTGACTCTTGTTGCGCTGAGTGGGGTTACGTTGCACCATGCCTCGCGCGTAGTCGTCACGGCACTTCTCATGGGCAGGTCGGCCGTTCGACAAGTTCACCAGTGCAACCGTGTTCGCGATTTTCTTCCGGCACAACACACACTTACGGACTGGCGGTTTGCCCGCAGTGCGTGCCGCTTTGATCTCGCGCTGACGTGGCGTGTTGCCCATAGTGACCTCTTGAATGGATGCGGCGGGGTGAATCTTGCAGTGTCTCAATATTTCAGACATCACAACATGCCAGCGCTTAGGGTTCGCCCGGCGCGTGGCCTAACTGCTTGCGTATGCGTGCCAATCCGGTGCGAACGTCACTGCGGATTCGGTCTGGCGAATGGGAAAAACCTGGTCGCGGCGATCCCTCAGACCTGAATTCGTTGTGCCGCCTCGTATGCCAGTTCCTCGTGTTCGCTTTGTTCTGCATGGCTTCGGTTGTTGCGGTGACGCCTGCGGTGAAGGCCAGCTTTTACCTTTTATCACAGTCATTGGTACCCCCGGGGGTACTACCCCCCAGGCGCCGATCACGCCCCCCAGTTCGCTATGTAGATCGCAAGATGTACGGGTTCCCAGGTCTAAAAGTGCATCGAACGTATCTGTCCTACTGTGCCAGTCCGTGGTAATCGGCCTCGTCGCGATTGGAAGATCTCACGTCGACTGATAGTCGCGCGATATCGTGTGTGGCACTTGCTAAACCGAATCCACTCTCTTCGCATGAGCAAACCCGTGATGACGCGGCAGATTTCGTCGAAGCCGTTGAGCGGCACCGCCCGGCAGTCGGGCAGGACGCAGTCGTCGATTCGGTGGTCCGCAATCGTGAGATCGGGAGATCACGGCGATTCAATGTCAATATTTCGAGTCAATGGTGGCGCTCGCACGGGACGTGCAGAACGGCAGATTCGAAGCGCCCACCACTTAGTGAGTGGGCGCCTGGTGCCACCATTGGTATCCTCGATTGCCGAACCTTTCCGATGAGTCGGCAACCCGACGATGACGTGCGCTTTGCGGAGTGGGCCGCGGATCAAGCGTGTACAAGGGAAATTCTGTATTTGGGTACATGGCCGCTTCGACGGCGGGCATGACCAGGGCATACTGCCTCTATGCGCAACTTCTCAGTCCTTAGTGATCTCGACTTCGAGTCGGTCGTCTCCGACCTTATCGCTGGGGAAGTCGGCACCCATGTTGAGCGATTCGCGCGTGGCGCGGACGGAGGCATCGACTTGAGATGGCGCCTCCCTGGCGGGCAGTTGGCAATAGCGCAATGCAAACACTATTTCAAATCGTCCTTCTCTCAATTGCTGGCATCGGCAAAGGATGAGGTTTCAAAGGTGAAGAAGCAAGCTCCGGGCGAGTATCGCTTCTACACCAGCTTTGACCTGACTGTAAGTCAGAAGCAGAAAATCTATGAGTTGTTTTCGTCATGGATGTCAGGACCTGAACTCGTCTATGGTGGTCGCGACATTGATGGCGAACTTACCCGGAACGGTGAAGTTGAGCGCCGGCACATTAAATTGTGGCTGTCTACCGGGACGGAGCTGTTCTGGGCCACGAATTCCGAACTCGCTTCACGATCAAGCATGCTTCGAACAAGGCTTGAGCGCACACTGAACACTTACATTGAGGGTGATTCATACGAGGAATCCATGAAGATTCTCGATGAGCATAACGTCTGTTTAATAGCAGGAGTTCCAGGAATCGGAAAGTCTGCACTCGCGCAGATGCTCGTTGCCAGCTATCTAGCCCTCGGCTATCAACCAATCGAAGTATCCGAAGATATCAAGGAAGCCTGGGCGGCGTTGGATACGAAGCACTCACAAATCTTCTTCTATGATGATTTCCTAGGGCAGATTTCCTTCAGTGAACGCATGGGGAAGAATGAAGACTCAAGATTGGCGAACTTCATTGATGCCGTGGGAGGTATGAAACACAAGAAGTTGGTGATGACAACCAGGGAGTACATTCTCCGAGACGCTCGGCGCGACTATCGTAGACTCGTAGATCTCGGTGATGACCTCCATTTTATCCTGGAACTCGACGATTACTCGCGTCTCGATCGAGCTCAAATTCTGTACAGTCACCTCTGGCATGCCGATGTTTCCGTGGAATGCCTGGCCGAACTGTCGGACGGTGGATGGAAGAGGATTGTCGATCATTCCGGGTATAATCCGCGGCTGATCGAATACTGCACAGGGCCCAGTTTTGACTCCTCATCTAAGGGCTATCTGGATCGGTTCGTTGATATTTTGACGCACCCCGAAGAACTTTGGCGGAACGCGTATGAACGCCATCTCATCGATAGTCAGAAGGCGTTGCTACTGACCTTGGCTTCAATGCCAGTACAGGCGTCGCACCCTGACTTGCAAGCTGCGTACCTCTCCTTCTGTTCAGAGTCTCATCTGCACGCAAACGCTGCAAGCTTCCGTTCTTCGCTTGAGATGCTGGAAATGACCTTCATCTCGATCGCTAAGCGGGGTGCTGAAGTCATGGTGTCATTTCATAACCCTTCTGTAGCCGAGTTTATTCTCGATCAAATACGAGAGGATCCCGCCACACTCTCCTCTCTAATAGCAAGCGTTGTATTTTTTGAACAGCTAACCGCCCTGAGAAATGCGACCGGCGAGGATTCTTCATTCTCGACGAGTGCTAGCAGTGGCGTCGTGCGCCACATGCCCATCAATCTATTTGGTGATGAGTTTACTGAAGCATTGATGGGGACGTTCGAAAGTCCGAGTCCGGTCAAGATCCTCAACCAGTCAGGATACGTAACTGGTTACGAAGATCCGTACGGACTCTTCGAGAATCGACTCGAGGCTGTGCTCGGCCTGGAACCTGAACTTCGACCACCAAACACGTGGATCGAATCACGACTAGTCTTCTTGGCGGATCGATGGAAAAATTTGCAGGGAGAAAAGTCTGACGCAATCCGTTTGTATCGAAAAGTCTCGAAACTTCAAAAAGATCGTTCCATTTCTGTTTCCGAAGAAGTTCTTGCCGAGTTTCATGAAACTCTTGAGAGTTGGCTTAGCTCTTCGCTTGAAGGGACGTCTGATTGGAGTGCCTTCGTGGATTTCAATTCGTTCGAAGATGTCGATGACATTGATGATGATATTAGGGATCAGTTCCTTGACCATGCACTGAGCGAATTGGACGCGTGGGATCCGTCGCCACCAGACCTCAACGATCTCGTAGAATTGGCAGAACTGTTTGATGTCTATCCAAGCATTGAGGAAAGTGTTGCGGAAGCCCATCAGCGCGAAGAAGAACACGATGCGAAACAAGAGGACGATTCTCACGCTACACGTTACCCCCGAAGTCGGATGTCTGAGACGGGCGGGGACATAGACGAAATGTTTAATCGCTTTAAGGCGTCAGAGTCTTGATTTGCCTGCACGCCTGAGCGATATTCTTCCTGTCGCGAGGCTGATGGTGGTCGAACGGACTGCGCGCCGCTGTGACCGCATAAGGGAGATGAGGCAAAAACTTGCACGAAAATCAGAGCTCACCTTGGAGCCCGCCGAGTAAGCTGCCGACCAGAGCCATCGAAGGATCATCTACCACCTCCGGCTTCGGGACCTCGTGTCTACGATTGTTGCGTTTTTCGGCTATGGCCTCGTCGTCGATCCAAGCAGCGGTAAGCGGGTGAGTTGCCTGGCCTGCGCTGAGGCCCGTGCGAGCCAGTGAAAGTTTCACAACTCATGCCGATTCAGAGGACGCTAGATTCAGGGTGACACAACCCCTTCCGAGATCCAGCGCACCGGGCGCCAGAACAGCGAGTGAACGAACACACAAGTTGCCGCGACTCTCGCAATCGTCGCACAGATCGGATCCACACAAATCGATCTTGCAAGGGCGTCATTGATCCTCAATCCTTCCGAATCGGGTGCTTTCTCCGCTGCAGTCGAGGGAAGTGCGCGTTCGATCCGGCAGGCAACTATGAACACCGATCAGTACGCAGTGAGTACGCAGGAGATCCGAAACCATCCGAATTGCGCCAACGGAAGCAAACTCTGAACTTGCTGGTCAAGGGTTGTTCTCGTATCAAGTCAACTTCGACAAACGCCCAGCACTGAGTTCCGCTTCAACGTCTAAATCCGGCTTCCGGTCGTCACCCCACGGGCATCTCGCTGAGCGTCCGACGTGTCACAAACCGCCGCGCTTTCCCCGACAACGGGTCGGTGAATTCGAGTTCCCTCGCGAGCAATTGGAGTGGGAGGGAATGATCGTCCGGGGCGTCGGGAAGCAGGTCGGGGTATCGCCGGTCACCCAGGATCCCGGCGCCGAGAGCCGCCAGATGCACCCGCAACTGGTGCATTCGTCCGGACTGCGGACGTAGAACCGTGTGCAGCACAGCACGTCCGGAGGCGCTCACGCCCGTCCCTCGTGCCTCGATCGTGGTCTCGGAGTTGGGTTCACGGCTGTCGTCGACGACGACCCGCAACTCGCCGCGTCGAGCTTCGATGTGGTTGCGGTAAACGAGAGGGACGTCGAGCGCTGGCGCATCCTGGTCCCACCGGGACGGTCGCGCCGACACCGCCTCGTAGACCTTCGTGACCTGCCGCTTCTCGAACAGTGACTGGTACGCGCCGCGCGTCGCGGGGCGGGCCGAGAACATCACCACCCCTGCGGTGCCGCGGTCGAGTCTATGGATCGGGGTCAGATCTGGGTTGTCGAGACGAACCCGCAGTCGGACGAGCGCCGACTCGCGGAGGTAGCGCCCGCTGGGGGTGGTCGGGAGAAAATGTGGCTTGTCGATGACGACGAGATCGTCGTCGATGTGCAGGATCTCCTCGTGGAACGGCACGGGGTCCTCCGCCGGCAACTCACGGTAGTACCAGACGAACCGGTGCGCGCTGAGCTCGGTGCTCCGGCAGATCGACTGGCCGTCGATACCCACGAACTCGCCGTCGTCGAACCGCCGATACAGGTTTTCGGCGTCCAGATGGTCGAACTTGGCTACGACGTACTCGGCGATCGTCGTCCACGGCCCAGAGAGCGGGATGCGTAGGCGCGTCGGGCCAACCCCGTTCTTGACGGGCAGCGGTGGGGACATGGACACACAGGTAATCATCCCATCGACTGCTGGTCAGCGGTGATTCGGTGCGGCCTTGCCGGAGACGTCCCCGCGGGGACGTGGGGACCAACTCGGAGCGGTGATCACCAGAGATCGTCGAGTCGAAAATCAGTAGCGCAGGCGAGATGCGGGCCCGTATGGTTCGGCAGAGAAAGATCGCAGTCGAAAAGCACTGCGGTCCATACCTTCTGTAGCTCAATTGGTGAGAGCACCCGACTGTGACTCGGGCGACGGCGGATCGTAACCGCCCAGAGGGACTCAGTTCAGATACGGCTGACGTGAGGACTCTAGGCGCAGAGACCGGCAGCCCTTTGCCTGCACAGTTGTCGAACGAGCCTCAGCCGGTATTCCCTGAATCGCCGAACAGCATTCCAGTCACCCGCCATTTCCGCGTCGGCAAGTAGGTATTCGCAGTTGTCCAACTGATCCTTCAAAGACATCATCAGAATTCACCTCCGATCACCCGAGCAAGTACCTGTCCAGGATGCGTCCGGCGACACCCCGCGGACATCGGCCGAAGTACCTGTTCAGGTACCTGCTTCGGTGCGCGGTGGAGGTTACTTCTTGACCGCAGGCGCTGGTAGCGGCATACCGCGCTCGGACAGGACGGCGCGGAGACGGTCAGGGTAATCGGTGATGATTCCGTCGACACCCAGGTCTATGAGGGCGTGCATGGTGGCGGGATCATCGACGGTCCACGGGATGACCTTCATGCCACGCGCATGTGCGCTCGCGATCATGTCGGCTGTCGGGTACAAGGCGAAGCCGGGGGCGCCGACCTTTCCACCCTGGGGAGTTCCTTGGACAGGGGAGTAGGCGGAGGCGCCGAAGGTTGCCACCGCCGAGATGCCGTCGCCACCGAAATCATCGATGTCCAGACCGCCGAGCCACGGTGACGCTCCGTCCTTGCCTACCTGGAGAAAGTCCCCGTTGGTGAGCGCGACCACGGGCACACTCGGCGCGAGTTGACGGGTGAGCATGAGCGAGCCCCAGTCGAAGCTCTGAATGGTGACGCTGTCCAACAATCCGGCTGCCCGGATCGTATCGAGGACTACAGAGACGAACTGCTCACGCGGGGCGGTCTCGTGGGGCGCTCCCGCTTCCACCTTGGTCTCGATGTTGAGCTTGATTCCGGGTGCGTTGTACGACTTCACCAGGGCGAGCACTTCTTCGAGCGTCTGCATTTTCGCTCCCGGAACATTCTGCTGCTCAGGGTATCCGGCAAGGGGGAGGGTGCCGCAGTCCATGGTCTTGATCTGTTGCAGGCTCAGCGTGTTGACGAATTTTCCGACGTACGGGAACTCCGGGTCACCCGCAGTTGCGGGCTCGGTGTCGAGGCATTTCTTGTTCGAGATCTTACGATCGTGCGTGACGACAGCGATCCCGTCTTCGGCGATCTGGGTATCGAGTTCCAGTGTGCTGACGCCCATTTCGAGAGCATTGGAGAACGCGGCCAGGCTGCTCTCCGTGTACAGGCCGAGCCCGCCGCGGTGGGCTTGGACGTCGAACGTCGAAACCGGCTGGGGTGCTGAACTACCGAACGAACCGGACCAGTCGAGACTGCCGGTTGGCGATGCGCCGGCCGGGGTCGCCAGGGCGGTGAGGGGGAGTGCGACGGTCACGGCGGCACACGACAATATTCTGCTCAGTTGCATGAAAGGAACGTAAGGGCGTCGAATGGCTCGCCGGGGTTCGTTAGGTAAACTAACGGTAAAAGTCAGGCTGCGTGAACGCGCTGCTCGACGCCGTTTGCCTGGACCTTCATCCACGACGCCAGAAGCTCGCACCCGGTCAGTCCGCTCTCGTCGAGAGGTTCGATCGCGTAGCTGATGTGTCTACCGCCGCGAGGGTTCTCCAGCTGAAAGCGGTTCAGGTTCAACCGCGTCGGCAGATAGCCGAGGACTTCGAGGAACGCGGTGCGAATGCGTCGTAGATCGGTGCGCCATTGTTTCGGACTGAAACGAGTCTTCTGCGCATTCTGGAAAGCATTGCTACGAAGTAGTTCCCAAACTTTTTGTGCCCACACGCGTGCCTGGGAGAAGGACATCCAGCGCGTCAAGTCTGCGATGTCGCGAATGTAGCTGTCGTCGCTGGCATTACAGATCATGTCCTGTGGGTGCCCGATCCACTTGACCGGAATCCACGGCTGGACTTCGGGTCCGTCGCCGGCAACTCCGTGTCCCTCGCAACCTTCGATGACGCCGGTCGGTTGTTGTGGATCGGAGATCAGTCCGACTCCGATGATGTTGGCGCCGTTCAGCGTCGGAGAAGTCGTCGGAGAAGTAAAAGTCGGAAGAGCCGCGCGGATCACGGTGCATCCCTGTGAGTATCCGATCAGCATGACTGGGCCGTCTGTCTCTGCGATTGCGGTCGAGAGGGCCTTCACACCCATCGCGGTGCTGTGCCGAAAGCTCAGGCCGCCGTCGGCGACCGGGCCATACGACGCGGGATAGGCGACCCAGCGAGAATCGAATCGACTGTCGAGTTCGTCGGTGACGGCACTGAGGAGTCCGCGCACACGCGCGCCGTGGTCGCCGACGTGGGATTCGCCGGTGCCGCCAACTGCAAGAACGGTTACCTCAGCCATGCCAGCGATGATCCACGTCAATTCTGAGAGGTCGGCATCCAAACCCTGAGAAGAGACTGGCAATCCGTTGTGCTGCGAAATCGTTATCGAGCGAGCACCATTTACCCATGACGACGCCGAATCGTTCATCCAGGCGAAAAGTGTCCGTTGTCGGTGCGGGAAGCGTCGGCACTGCGATTGCGTACGCGTGCTTGATACGCGGATCAGCCGACGCGCTCGCCCTCTACGACACCAACAGTGCAAAGGTCCGTGCCGAAGTTCTCGATCTCAACCACGGAACCCAGTTCACACCGCCGTGCACCGTCGAGGGAGGTGATGACATCTCGGTCACCGCGGGATCCGACTTGGTTGTCGTCACCGCGGGCGCAAAACAGCATCCCGGCCAGTCGCGGCTCGAACTTGCCGCGGTGAACGTCAAGATTGCACAGACTCTGACCGAACAACTATTGGCGGTGTCACCGGACGCGGTTCTACTCTTCGTCACCAACCCGGTCGACGTGGCGACCTACGCAGCGATCCAGGCTGCGGGACCGTCGTACCGTAGCCGAATTTTCGGATCGGGGACGGTGCTCGACACGGCCCGATTGCGATTCCTGCTGGCCACCGAACTCGGAGTCGCGGTCGAGAACGTCCATGCCTTCATCGTCGGCGAGCACGGGGACTCCGAGATTCCGCTCTGGTCGAGCGCAACCATCGGCGGAGTGCCGGCAACCTCGTTCGTGGGACCGTCGGGCGGCGTCCTCGGCCCCGACTTACGCGCGAATGTCGCGAAGTCTGTGGTCGAGAGTGCCTACGAGATCATCGAAGGAAAGGGTGCGACCAACCTCGCCATCGGATTGTCGAGCGCATTCATCGCGGAAGTCGTGTTGCGGGACGAACAACGGGTTCTTCCGGTATCGACCTTGCAGACCGGTGTCCACGGACTCGATCGCGTTTGCCTGTCCCTTCCCACGATGGTCGGTCGTGCGGGTGCCGGTCGAGTCCTCGAGGTACCGCTTTCAGAAAAAGAGGCTTCGGGGCTCCGATCTTCTGCCCGTACATTGCGAGAGGTGCAGGAATCTCTGGGATTGTGAATATCTGTTCTGCTCGATATCCGACATATAGGATCAACAAATGATCAGCTTCCTGATTCGCGCCGCGATCTTCCTGGGTTCTGCCGCTGTCGGGCTTCTTGTTGCGTCGTTGATTCTTTCGGGCTTCTCGGCGCCCACATCCGGATTCATCGTTGCGGTCGTGATCTTTGCGATAGCGCAGTCGGTCCTGGCGCCGTTCATCGCGACAGTGGCAAAGCGCCACGCACCAGCATTTCTCGGCGGAATCGGATTGGTGTCGACGTTTGTCGCTCTGTTGGTGGCGTCGCTCTTCTCCAATCTGTCGATCTCCGGTGTCTCGACGTGGATTCTGGGAACAGTCGTCGTGTGGCTGGTAACAGCACTTGCGACGCTGGTGCTTCCGTTGTTGTTCGTGCGTAAGAAAGTTCAGGAGAAGAAGGCTCAGTGACGCGTCCGAACATCGGTATGGACTACGCAGTCCTGGACTGCCCGGATCCGGCTGCATTGGCCAACTTCTACGTCCAGGTCCTCGACTGGAAAAGCGTTCGGGACGAAGATGATTGGCACGTGATCGAAGGACCCGCCGGCGAGCGGCTCGCGTTTCAGCTTGCTCCGGATTTTGTTCCGGTCGACTGGCCGACATCCGGCGTCGGAATCCATCTGGATCTGCTCGTCGATTCTCTCGACCCCGCGGAGGCTTGGGTGATCAGCCTGGGTGCGCAGCGGGTGACCGGCATCCCGGAGCATCAGACTTTCCGCGTCTACCGCGACCCGGTCGGTCACCACTTCTGCCTGTGTCTGCGCGACTGAGTGTCGACTCGCCCCGATCTCGTCGACCGTGGATAATTCCGAACACTTGTCACGCCCGAGAATTGGAGATCGACGATGGCTTCGCAGAATTCCGACGAATTCCTGGTAGAACGTACGACGATCGTCAAGGCAGAAGCATCGGTCGTCTTCGCGTTGATCAACGATTTCCACCAGTGGACGCAGTGGTCGCCCTGGGAAGGTCTCGACCCGGCAATGCAGCGCACGTACGCGGGTCCTGACGCGGGCGTCGGGGCCTCGTACGCCTGGGCCGGCAACAAGAAGGCAGGTTCCGGTTCGATGGTGATCACCGAATCCGTCCCAGACGAACGCGTAGTTTTGGACCTGGCCTTCCTCAAGCCGTTCAAGGCACAGAACGTCACCACCTTTCTCATCTCTCCGAATGCCGGTGCCTCTCCCAATGCCGGTGAAGTTCAGGTGACGTGGAAGATGACTGGAAAGAAGAATCTGTTCTTCAAGATCTTCGGTTTCATCTTCAGCATGGACAAGCTCGTCGGAAAGGATTTCGAGAAGGGCCTGTCCCAGCTGAAAGCTGCTGCCGAAAAGGGCTGACGAGCCGGTGGTACCGTCTCCCGGTGTTACGGATGACGCCCACCGATGCCCAAACCTTCTGGATTTCGGAGAAGATCCCCAACGATCAACTACTGCTCTACTGTTTCGACGGGCAGAGCCAGTCGATCGACGAGCTACGACGCTCGGTGGTGGAAAGAGCGTCGCTCATTCCGGATCTCAATGTTCGGATTCGTGAATCACCGTGGCATCTCGACTATCCGCTCTGGGATCCCATGCCGGTCGATGCCTCGTTGGTGAGTGTGCATGAGCTGCCGGATGACTCGTGGCCATCGTGTATTCACGGAATCGAAAAGCTTCTCGAAAACCACGTCGACCCGCGTGAGTCCCCGTGGACGCTTCACCTGTTCCACGGCGTCACCGGCGCGCCGCGTTGTAGCGGCCCGGCGCTGATCGCAGTTCTGCAGGTCGCTCATTCTCTGGCGGACGGCAAACGGGCGTCGGCGATTGCTCGCCAGCTGTTCTCGCCGCAACCGCCCGCGCAGCAGAAGACGGACGTGCGGCGTAGCGGATCAGCCGAGATTCTGGGCCGCGCCGCCTTGCGCCTGCCGGGTCAACTCGTTTCACTGTTCCGCGACGGCCGGGCGGGGCACCGAGCGCAGTTGCAACTGCAGGCCGACACCGAATCGGGAGTTGTTGCGCCGCAGGCGGCGAGCCGTCCCAAAGTGCGCTCCAACATCCCTCCCGGACCTCACCGATTGGTGCGCATGGTCGTGCGGGACAGCGCAGATTTCCGTGGCGACGGCGTATCCGTCACGGTCGGAGCGATGACAGCTATCTCGCTGGCGATGGCGAACTACCTCACCGAGCGAGACGGCACGGTACCGCCGGAACTGGGAGCCGAGGTGACCATCGCCAAGGCGGGTACACCCACGGCGCGCAACCACTTCCGCAATGCAGGTGTCGGACTGTTCCCGGATATCGATGACCTCCGTGAGCGAGCTCAACGGATCAAGGCGTCGATGGACGAGCGTCGCGCACGGGCATCCCATCCGTCCAGCGCAGCTTCGGATCTCGCGCTGAACGCGGTTCCCGGCCCGCTGGTCCGTTGGGGCGTGCAGCAATACGATTTCACGGCAGTGCCCGACGAGGTCACCGGCAACACCGTGGTGTCGAGTGTCGCGCGCGGTGACGCGGATCTGGTGCTCGGAGGCGGCGTCGTTCGGTTCACAGCGGGCTTCCCGAGTTTGTCACCGGTCATGTCCTTGACCCACGGCGTACACGGGATCGGGGACACGGTGACGATCAGCATCACCAGCAGTCCGGCCTCGATCGCGGACATCGACGTGTACGAGCAGATGATGCACGACGCGATCGACGAGGTACGCGAAGCGCTGTCGTGACGGCCTGATGTACTGGGAGCATGGGATTCACGCGCGCCGAGCTGGAGTCTTTCCGAGACGCCGAGATCGAGGATCTGATCGGGCCGAATTGTCGGCTGCTGTTCGTCGGTATCAATCCGGGACTGTGGACTGCCGCGACGGGCGCGCATTTCGCGAGGCCGGGTAATCGGTTCTATCCGGCACTGCTGCGGGCAGGCATCATCGAGCGTGCGATCGATCCTTCCGCGGGTATGTCGGACGCCGATACGCAGCACCTGATCGATCGCGGCGTCGGTATCACCAATCTCGCCGTTCGCGCGACGGCCAGAGCCGACGAGTTGAATGCAGAGGAACTTGCCGCCGGAGGAGTGCGGGTGCGGGCAGTCGTGCGTTCGACCAAACCGAAAGTGGTTGCCTTCGCCGGAATCACCGCATATCGCACTGCTTTCGCTGACAAACGAGCCAAAGCGGGGCGGCAAGATCAGCCTTTCGAAGATGCTGCTCTGTGGATCGTGCCCAATCCCAGTGGGCTGAACGCACACGAGACGGTGGATACGTTGGCCGCCAAATACCGTTCTGCTGCAGCCGAAGCCGGGATATTCTGACAGGAACTCTCAGTTCCGTTCGCCTGGAACGAAGTACGGGATAGAGTGATCGTATGTCTGTTCTTTACAACATCTTTGTAGTGATTCACCTACTCGGTATGGCTGCCCTGGTCGGTAGCTACTTCACCGTCCTCAAGGCTCCTTCGATCACCGAGGTCATGGTGTGGGGTGCCAGGATGCAGTTCGTGTCCGGCCTGATCATCGTCGGCTTGGGCGAAGGCGCGCTGGACAAGAACTACATTCACGCGAAAATCGCTGTGAAGCTGGTGCTTTCGCTGGTGATCGTGGCGCTGGCCGAGATCACCCGGGCGAAGCAGAAGAAGGGGCAACCCAATCCGAATCTGGTGCACGTCGTCGGCGGGTTGTCGATCGTAACCGTATTCGTGGCCGCGCTCTGGACCTGACAAAGACACAAAAGAGCCCCGGCGATCGAAACTCGCCGGGGCTCTTTGCTGTTGACGCGTCTACAGGCCCGGACGCTTGCCGATCGTCAGGGTCACTTCACCGGTGTGGGCGAAGAAGTCGTTGCCCTTGTCGTCGACGACGATGAACGCGGGGAAGTCCTCGACGTCGATCTTCCAGACGGCTTCCATACCCAGTTCGGCGTACTCGAGGATGTCGACCTTCTTGATGCAGTCGAGTGCCAGGCGAGCCGCCGGTCCACCGATCGATCCGAGGTAGAAACCTCCGTGGGTGTTGCAGGCGTCGGTAACCTGCTTGGAACGGTTTCCCTTGGCCAGCATGATCATCGAGCCACCGGCGGCCTGGAACTGCTCGACGTACGAGTCCATACGGCCGGCCGTGGTCGGGCCGAACGAACCGGACGCCATACCGTCGGGCGTCTTGGCTGGGCCGGCGTAGTACACCGGGTGATCCTTGAGGTACTGCGGCATCTCTTCACCTGCGTCGAGACGCTCTTTGATCTTGGCGTGCGCGATGTCGCGTGCCACGACGAGCGGACCGGTGAGCGACAGACGAGTCTTCACCGGGTGCTTGGAAAGCTCGGCGAGGATCTCGGCCATCGGCTTGGTGAGGTCGATCTTGACCGCAGCACCCTTGCCGGTACCCGAAATGCCATCGGTCTCTTCGTCGAGCTGAGCGTCCGTGACCTCGGGCAGGAAACGGCCCGGGTTGAATTCGAGCTGTTCCAGGAACACGCCCTCCGGCGTGATTTTGGCCTTCGCCTGTCGATCGGCCGAGCACGACACCGCAATGGCGACGGGCAATGAAGCGCCGTGGCGGGGGAGTCGAACGACGCGGACGTCGTGGCAGAAGTACTTACCGCCGAACTGTGCGCCGATGCCGATCTTCTGCGTGAGCTCGAAGACCTTCTTCTCGAGTTCGTGATCGCGGAAGCCGCGGCCCGTGATGGCGCCTTCGGTGGGGAGCTCGTCGAGGTAGTGCGCGGACGCGTACTTGGCTGTCTTCATCGCGAACTCGGCCGACGTGCCGCCGACGACGATTGCAAGGTGGTACGGCGGGCAGGCAGCGGTACCGAGCGAGCGGATCTTTGCCTCGAGGAACTGCATCATCGAGTCGGGGTTCAGGATCGCTTTGGTTTCCTGGTACAGGTAGGACTTGTTGGCGCTGCCGCCGCCCTTGGCCATGAAGAGGAACTTGTACGAGTTCTCATGTCCGGCAGCAGTATCGGCGTACAGCTCGATCTGCGCGGGCAAGTTATTGCCAGTGTTCTTCTCGTCCCACATCGTGATGGGGGCGTTCTGCGAGTAGCGCAGGTTCAGACGCGTGTATGCGTCGTAGACACCGCGGGCAATGGACTTCTCGTCGTCGCCGGGGGTGAGTACGTGCTGTCCACGCTTGCCCATGACGATGGCGGTTCCGGTGTCCTGGCACATCGGCAGAACGCCGGCAGCGGCGATATTGGCGTTCTTGAGCAGGTCGAGCGCGACGAACTTGTCGTTGTTCGACGCTTCGGGATCGTCGAGGATGCTCGCGAGCTGCGTCAGGTGATCCGTGCGCAGGTAATGAGAGATGTCGTGCAGCGCCGTTTCGGTCAGCAAGCGCATCGCTTCCGGCTCGACCTGAAGGAAGGTGCGGCCGTCCGGTCCCTCGACTGTCGACACCCCTTCGGTGGTGAGCAATCGGTACTCGGTGGTGTCATCACCGATCGGCAACAGGTCCTCATAGAGGAAGTCGGCCATCATCTCTCCTGAACAAGGGTGCGTGCGAAGGTCGCATTCAGGTTATCGTTGGGGGTTTCCTTCTCCGAATCGGGGCGGGTGTGAGCTGGAATTATCCGGATGCCACTGGCTCGATCAAGATACTTCGACCAGTTCGGAGAGCTCGACGCCGCGAAATTCGGCAAGTATTTCGGCCTGCTCGGCCACTGCTGCGCGGGCCGATCGTGACCACGTTCCCCACGGGGTGATCGCGACCTTCAGCTTCTTTCCGGATGCTCGTGGTCGCCACAATCCGGTGATCGTGCCACCGACCACCACCGTGCCCGGTCGCCCGAGGGTCGGCCACACTGTCTTCTGGGCGGTCGGATCGGGAACCAGGGTCTCCCGATCCTTGAGCTGTACATACGGATCGAAAGGCCCGAGCAAGCGCGTACTCGAATCGGTGGGGGAGCCGAACAAGTCTTCGCGGTCTTGTTCGAGAATCCACCGCTTCTCGCCGTTCACCTCGATCTCCTCGGCATCGACGGGCCAGTGGGCTTTGACGTCCTTGACCGGGGCATCGAGAAACGACGCGACGTGAGCAGGGGTGGCGGGGCCGTAGAAGTGCAGATACCCGCGGATCACGTCGAAGCGGGGATCGGCGTCTGAACCTGAGGCTGTGTACGGGCGTCGGCGCCAACCCGGAATGCGTTCGAGCACTGGGGGAGATGTGCCCGGCTGTAGCTCGAGGCCTGCCTGGAGTGCCGCGAGCCGGAACGGCATCTCATACAGATGAGTGGCGTTGCACGGGCGGCAGAATCTCAAATAGGGCTCGGTGACCCGCGTGGTCAATTGCGCGGACATCTCGCCCTTGACGGTTGGTTTCGAGACGATGTCCCGCATCGCAGTAGCAACTGTTTGCAGGGCACTCAGCGTCGGGATGCCGGCGGCCTTCAGGGGCCGATTCGCGTCGTAAATGCGCTTGGCTGCATCAGCCTCGCTGAACGGCGACGTGGCGACGGCGATGGCAGGCAGGTCGCCCCGACGGTAATAGTGGGGAGCGCCGCGCAACGTCCAGGCGAGAGCGAGCACAGTGACGTCGCCGCGGACGCCGCGGATCCGCAGGGCCCAGGCGGCTCCGTCAGGTCCGGTGTTCTGAATCCCGAGATCGAGAATGCTGCAATCGCTGTGATCGGCGTCACCGGCAGCCGCTCGGTCGAGTTGATGGCGGTGACACCGGAAATTAGCTACCTGCGTGAGTGAGGTTGCGCTAGACATGATTTCAGTTTACTGGTGGGTAACCGCAGGATTTGGGACAGTTGATCAATGCGGCGACAGAATTGGTGAAATTCGACCGATTGTCCGGAATTTTTTCAGTAGCAGACCTTATTAGTCGAAATAATGACCCCATTGTCGGAATCCTTTGCCAACTGGTCGTTCGTATGATTACTGTTACCCACGTCACGGATACATTACAGATGTGACGCAGCTGTCACAGCACTGTCGGGTGCTTTTCGGCAGCTGACCTCTGACCTCTCAAGGAGATTCACATGGGTTCAATGGAAGGAATTCTCGGCGCTGTTGTTCAGGGCCTGGGATCACTGTTCAGCGCTGACGGTCTGCTCAAGACCTTCATGGGATCGGTAGAGACCATCTCCAAAGACCCCACCCCCTAATTCAGCGCGACTTTGCCACGCCCGCTCCGGGTGTAGTTACTTCAATTTCGACAAACTGCAGGAGGAAACTCATGGGATCTCTCGGTGAAGCCATCGGAAGCGTCAACAACCTCGGTCAGCGTCTTGTCGACGCACTGACCACGCTCAGCGGCGGCACGGTTACGCCCAAGTAAGCGTCGTCTGACGAGAAAGGCTCACGCACTCGGTGCGTGAGCCTTTCCGTGTCGATCGGAACTAGGTCGACCGGATCGAGTTTTTCCGATCACGTCGGGTTTGCCTCTTTCAGCCGGTACCGTTCGAAAGGTTCCGCTGCCGAAGAGAGTGACCCGGATGATCGAGACTCGTGCTTTGCGAACGGTTTTCCGCGTCTTCGTGGCGTTGGCCACGGCAGTATGTGGGCTCCAGCTCCTCACGGCACCGGGTCACGCTCAGTCGGTGGACAGCAGGCTGGTCGACATCTCGGTGTACTCACCGTCGATGGGGCGCGACATTCCGTTGCAGGTCTTGCGGCCGGCTGATACCTCGACGCCCGCTCCGACGCTCTACCTACTCAATGGAGTGGACGGAGGAAAAGACGACGCGACGTGGTCGGTGCGGACCGATGCACCGAAGTTCTTCGCGGACAAGCACGTCAACGTGGTCACCCCTCTCGGTGGAGCATTCAGCTACTACACCGATTGGGAGCGGCCGGACCCCGGCCTCGCGAAATCCGGCAACAACAACGGGGTCAACATGTGGACCACGTTCCTGACGGAAGAACTACCGCCAGTCATTGATTCGACGTTCGGAACGACCGGCGAGAACGCACTTGCCGGCTTGTCGATGGCAGGCACGTCGGTACTGGATCTGGCTATGGCGGCGCCCGCGCTGTACAACAGTGTCGGGTCCTTCAGCGGGTGTGCGATGACGAGTCCAGGCATCGGTCAGGACTTCGTGAAACTCGTGGTCGCAGTGGGTGGTGGCAACGCGGAGAACATGTGGGGTCCGTACGATGGCCCGGGTTGGCCGGCTCACGATCCGGTTGTCAACGCGGACAAGCTACCTCGAATCCCGATGTACATCACTACCGCAACCGGGATTCCGGGTCCGTACGACACGCTTGCCGATCCACGGATCGACAACGACGTCACAGATTTGGCGTTGCAGCTTGTACTCGGTGGCGGAATCGAGGCGGCAACTCACTACTGCACCACCCAGCTTGCGGACAGGACGAACGCATTGGGTATGAACAACATTCGCTACAACTTCAAGCCGGCAGGAACGCATTCATGGGGATACTGGGAAGACGACTTACACGACTCGTGGCCGATGATCGCCGCGTCGCTCGGCGTGTGAGGCCCCATCGAGCAAGCCTTCGAAGCGTCGTTCTCGTCGGCGCGCTCGCCTTGATTTCACTACTTGCGTTGCCCTCGACTGCGCTCGCCGACGAGACCCCGAAGATAACGAGTGTCACCGAACTGTCTTCGCGCTTGGTTCTTCTCGACGTCGCGAGTCCCGCCATGGGGCGCACCATGCAGGTGAAAGTACTGCTTCCTGCCGACCGCTCGGAACCGCGCGGGACGCTGTATCTCCTGGACGGCAATTCCGGGCAGATCGAAGAGAACAACTGGCTGGCTCCGGCTAACGGCGATATCGTCCCGTTCTTTGCCGACAAGAACGTGAACGTCGTACTCCCCATCGGTGGAACCGGCACCATGTACACCGATTGGCAGGAAGACCACCCGAAATTCGGTCGTCTGAAATGGGAGACGTTCCTGACGAAAGAACTTCCCTCACTGATCGACACGAGGTTCGCAACCAACGGGCACAACGCAATCGGCGGGATCTCGATGGGTGCAGAGGCCGCGCTGATCCTGGCCCAACGCTCGGCCGGGTTGTACGACGCGGTCGCGGGCTACAGCGGCTGCTACACAACCGTCGGAGGATTCGGCAAGGCGTTGACCGATCTTGTGGTCATCAACGGAAATGCCCGTTCGGAGCAGATGTGGGGTCCGGCCGGCAGTGAGGCTTGGCAAGAGCACGACATTTTCGCCAATGCCGACAAGCTGCGCGGCACCAAGGTGTATCTCGCCTCGGGATCGGGACTACCAGGCCCGCACGAAACTCTCGATACTCCTGCCCTGGGCCGGGTACTGGTCGTTGGCGGGGTCATGGAACTGGGATCGAACCTGTGCACCGACCAGATCACGCAGGTGTTGCGCGATCGCGGAGTCGATGTCACCCGCAGCGCTCAACCGGTGGGGACGCACGGTTGGCCGTACTGGCGCGACGAACTCGTTCGCTCCTGGCCGATGCTCGACTCTGCGTTGTCGGCTTGAGTAATTCCTTGCGATGAGTTTCCGCTTCGGGCCGGGTCTATAACCCTGTACACCTGATTCGTAACCTCATCGACAAGGACATCTCAATCTTGTTGTCAAGCAGCAACGACTCCCGTGGCGGGAGGTGA
>NZ_JBJURM010000036.1:0-64598 GCF_046097995.1 Rhodococcus sp. 5A-K4 | reverse complement strand
ACAGTTGACGCGGCTGCTGTAGACCAAGCCTTCGCTGCGCTGCGGTCCGACGAACGCGTGGGTGAGGCTATCGCATGTTCTTCGCCACCGGCGTACCGAGACCTTTCCCGCGGGGCGAAGGGCGCACGCATTCGCCGCCAACTCGCGTCGTACGCCCAGCGCTTCGGTGCGAAAAGCGAGACGATGAGCTTCTTCGGCCCGATCAATTACGCGGATCTCGCACCACTCGAACCGAACCAGTCAACAGTGACCTGGCGGGGGCATCGCGTCATTCGAGATCGAGAAGCCCATACTGCAGCGCGGGTTCTTCACGCGATCAACCATATAATCGACGCCGACGACGACCTCCTCTCCGATGCAATTCCACGTCGAAAAACACTATTGGGCAAGGTGTCCGGATTTTCGATCCTTGTCGACGGTTGCCGGACCGTACGTGAGATCGCTCATGATGAGGCTGTGCCGCTGTCCGCGGCCCTTGACCACGTGCGTGCAGGGCTGCGATCCGGCCGGCTGATCCATGACCTCACTCCACCCTCGACTCTTCTCGACCCGTGGGGGTGGCTCGAACATCGATTGGCGCAGCGCACAGCCGCCGGCGACCCGAGCGACGCGCATCAGACCGTCACAAAGGTACGGGAGCTACTCACCGCGTACCCGTCAGCTCCCGCACAGACGAAGCTAGCCCTACAGAACGACCTCGACTCGATGATCGAGTCCAGCCGGGCCAGCGGCGATCGCTTTTACAATGACAGGGTCGTGGTACATGAAGCCGCGGTGGGCACCGCCGAAGCGACTCTGCGCGGCGACTTGGCGGCTGACCTTCTGAAGGTCGTCGCGCCTGCACTGGATCTGCTGGCCTATCAGGCAGATCTCACACGCGAATCCACCAATCGCGAGCTCGCTGCGCGGCTCGGCAATCGAGTGGTCCCGTTGGCCACCGCGCTGCGAGAAGCCGGAGACTTGACCGTCCAGACCGCCGACTGGCTGACCGACTACATCACAGCCGCACTACAGAACATCGACCCAGACACTGCCGTGGTCGATCTCGCCGAGTTCCTCGACATCCCGCCCGCGCCGCGGGACCCGGTTCTTTGCTCGATCGATATGCTCCCTGCGACCGCCGACCTGGCGTGCTATCGGCCCGGATCGACACCACTGGTTCTCGGCGATATCCACGACGCGGCGCTGCTGACTCCGTGGGCACTGCGGTTCCATCCCGATTCCGAGCACATACTGCTCGACCGTGACGCGGCCATCGAAGTGGCACTCGGAACGCAAACCGCGGTCAATGTCATCCCGCGGCGCAGCACGGGATTGCCTCCGCTGGAATTCCCTGGGTTGGTTTTGGAACTCGGAGGCACAGCTGCCGACCCGACCCGGGGACGGATCGGGCTCGACGCACTGCAGGTCCACAGCGACGGGGAGCAGGCGATCCTCGTCGATCGCGCTGATCCAGAACGCTCACTGCTATTTCACAACGGCGAACTCGACAGTGGACTGCACACAGCGCTGGCATTGCCCCGCATCAGGCGCCCCGTTCTGCCTGATCTACCGCATGTTCCGCGACTGACGTGGCGCAATGCGGTACTGAGTCGACGTACGTGGAAGCTGCCCTCAGCCGAAATTCCGCAGCCGAACACCAAGATCGGCGAGACCAGCCGACTTCTGGCGGTCGCGCGAATGTGTGCCACGCGCAACCTTCCGACCCGGTTTTTCGCGAAATCGCCAGCCGAGCGAAAACCCATTTTCGTCGATACCGCAACACCGTCGCTGCTGGATGCATTGACCCGACTGGCCGCGACCTCCGAGACCTTAACTGTGAGCGAAGTTCTGCCGACTCCAGAAGAGGCCTGGTTACGCGACGGTGAGCTGCGCTTCGCCGCAGAACTGCGGTGTGTTTACGTCCGGAAAGGAGCGAACCAGATATGACGATGCCACAAGAACCACTGCTGGTGATCCCACCGCTATCCGATCCGACGCGAACAGTCGCCGACACAGGCCTGCGGATCCTCGACCTCAACGCGAAATTCAGAAACCGCGCTGCCGACCCAGCCCGACTGGGTGCGGCCGCCGACACGGCCAATCCGCTCGATGCACTGTTTCTGCACGCTGCCACGGCGACATTCGCTCGGCAACGGCGAGACGAAGCAACCTTACGAGCGATGGGAGTGGCGCTGCGGTCGATGACTGCGTACGACGACGCCCTGCGGATGACCGCTGACGATGTCGAGATCGTCGGCGGCAGCACCGAATCGAGCAGTGATGTAGCAGACGCGGGCCGGCGTACGACGCTGTTCGGACCGGAGGTAGCACTCGCTGCCGATGCCGCAGCCTGCGGTCCGATTCGCGTCCTCGTCGACACAGACCAGCAACTGCCAGCCGCGATCGCCATCGTCCTCGGTTCGGAATCGAACCGGACCGAGCTTTGCGGAAGGTTCGCGCACACCCACCGCGTGGCATTGTCCCGCCTACCCGAACTACGCGGCGCGACAATCTCGGCGTGGGTTCCACGCTGGCAGTTGGCACCGCAGTGGTCCGAGGGGGAACGGGTCACCGTGGTTACAGACCCGGCCGATCCGCCCCAGGGCGAACCCTGGGTCGGATGGCTCGACGTCGCGTCGCTACTCGAACTGCCCGCGTCGGATTTGTCACTGTGCCGGGGCATGGTCCTCACTGCTGCGGCTCGACCCGGCCGGACTCAATTCACCAGTGGCCTCAACGGCGCGACCGTCGATATCGCCGATGTCGTCAGCCGGATGCCGTGTGACATTCCGGTGCGTGTCGAGCTTCTCGTCGGTGCACCAGGGGTGGAGTACGAGAAGATCAAGGAGACAGCACAGGGCCTTGCCAACGACGACGAACTTCATCTCGCCGGCCTTCGTCCGTTCCGTCTCGGCGTGAACGCACACGGTAGCTGGGGTGGTCGTCAACTGATCCACCGTTCGCAACCACGAAGCCGGGATCTGCCCAGAAGTCGAGACTTCGACGCTGCGGAGACTATTGAAGCCCAGAGGATTTCGGGAACCATAGCTGAGCTTCTGGCGGAATTCTCGAACATGGTGGAGCTTCTGCCGGGTCGTTTCGCGGCCGCTGTGCCGATGACCGCGACAGGACAGGACGGCTGGTCGGCCAACGCTCAGGTTGTGCGCAACGACGGACCAGGCCCAGACGGCCGGGGACCGGGGAGCTTTGTGGTGAATTTGCGCTCAGGAAGCGCTTTTCGCGTGCACCCTCGTCTTTCTTCGGTCGTGGACCGGCTCGCGCGCGGTGACAAATCGGTGGCGCAGCAATTATCCGAACGGGTTCGTGACCGGCTATCCGGCCAACTGATAGTGGCCGGCGCATGGAGAGGGACGCTGTGACCAGACAATGGCGCGTAGGGCGCGTTTTCGTCCTACGCCACGCCGGAATGCCGTTCGACTGGCTGGAAGCCTTCACCGCGGACGCAGAACTGCTCGCCGCCGCGCAGGACGTGCTTGATCGCGAAGCAGCGCTGCTGGCCGCAGTCGGTGCACAGGCCGACACAGTGCGTTCCGCGGTGCGCCGAGGATCCGGCGCTACGCTACCTACTCTCGCCAACCCGGACGCTCGTGCAGCGTCACGGGAATGGACCGTCGCTACCCGGCGCTTCGAGCTCGCCTACGCGGACGCAGACGCTGCCGCGGGCGATCAGCTGCGCGAGGTGCTGTGTCGACCTGAAGTCGGCGAGGCAGTATTTCTGTCAAACCCCGATGCATACCGAAATATGCTGGTGCCCTATCTGTCCCACAAAGGTGCCCTGAACTCACGGTGGCGCCGCGTCCGTCGACAGATGTACACCTACGTCCAACGATTCTGCGCCAAGAACGAAACTGTGAGCTTTTTCGGGCCCATGGCGTATGGAACAGCGGGTGGAACGACTCGACTTCACCGAGACCGCCCCCGAATAAGACGCGTCTTCCTGTCTGAATGGGCCGTCCGTACCCTGATCCGCGCGATAGCCCGCGACACACGACTACTACCCCATCTCCGATTCCACCCCGTGGCGGTCAGCGGCGGCGCGGCACCCGTGACATTCTCCGCGCTCCAGGTAGGCGGAACCCGGTTCGTCGACCTGGTCCGCGCAACCGGTCGTCCATCCAAAGAAATTGCTGCCGACCTGCGCAAACTGCTTGCCGATGGTGCCGCCGATGTCGAACTCGGCGGAGGAGAATATGACACCGCTCCCCTCAGAACACTGCGCGACCAACTCGACGCGATCCCGCCGATGCCCGCCAAAGACGAGTGGATCGACCGTATCGACGAACTCGAAGGTCTGCGCGCGTCGATGGAAGACCAACCACTCGACAAGCGCATAGCTACCGTCGCAACCTTGGAACAGCGCTTCACTGAGATCACCGGTAAACCGGCCCGGCGAGGACAGGGCGCGACTTATGCCGACCGTGCGATCTTTTTCGAAGAATGCTCCTCCGAGTTCGACCTTGAGATCTCCGAACATCAACTGGCCGAATGGGAACGACGCCTTTCGCCGCTACTTGAAGTGGCAGTCGCGCACGGCGCTGAAACCCAACAGGAGGCGGTAGCGGTGGTCCGTGGCGCGCTCGCTGATTCCGGACATGATCCTGACGATGCTATGACACTCGCGGCCTGGTCGACGCGTGCAGCCGCCGCCTTGGAAAAACGAGAGGTGAGCACTTCGCGATTCCGCACAGGACACGCCCCCACCTACTCCGGCGACGCCGCCGATGCGGAGATCGCCACGCTACTCAAGAAAGCCGCAGCTCTGCGCGGGGACCGCTATGCCGTGGTCGACCTGTGCCCACGAGCCATCGACGAACATGCACTCTCCGAAGCCCCGCTGATCGTCGCGCGTACACACCACCACCTCCTGGTCAACAGCTGGCTTGCCACCATGTTCGACAATCCAGACCAGTTCGCCGCTGACGCAAACGACTGGATCACCAGCCGGGCCGACGACCTCGTGGGCCTCGATTTCGGGCGTCGAAACAAGGGCTACTACCGATTTCCTGGACCGGAGGTCGCCTTCCGGCCCCTGTCGTGGGCCGATACTCGACGAAAGGACCTACTGACCGCAGACGATGTGACAGTCACCCCAGTCGGCGATCGGGTTGAACTTCAGGATCGCCAAGGCCGCCTCTTGCGTTGCTATGTGCCTCTGAGCGATTTCGTGAAGTATCCACCCACTGCTTCGCTTTCACATCCGCAGGTGGTCCATCCTGTGTTCTCCAGCGACAAACAACATCAACCCGAGGTCGAAATCGCAGGCGTGGTTGTGCAACGGGCCCGGTGGGAGGTCTCGACGGACGAGCTCACCGCTACGACCCCTTCCGGTCGATTCCTGAACCTGCGACGACTGGCTCAGCTGACCGGCTGCCGGTTCGTCTTCTGCCGCAGCGAGACTGAGCGAAAGCCATACATGTTGGATCTGGCGGCGCCCTTGGCTGCCGATCTGCTCGCCCACATCGCCAAAACACCCGGTGTGCTCCACATCGAGCCGATGTCACCCGAACCGGAGATGCTGTGGCTACGTGACCAGCAGGGGCGTCGCTACACCAGCGAGGCACGGATCCAAGTCATCGGCCACGACACCGAGGAGACACAGTGACCAGCGTGCTGTTCGCCGAGAACACTATTCGTGGCGTCATGCGAATCGATCCGACCGGCACTATCGAGCGTGAGAACCACCGAACCGCGGGTGGCTGCGTAGAAACAGTGGATACCACCGGGATGGGTGAGCACCGCGCGGCGGATGATCCGGCACAACTTCCACCTGAGGCAGCTGCAGCATTGGCGCATGTCCTGGCACAATCTGTCGACGCGTTCGCCGCGCATTGTGAACCGATTCTGCGCGAGCTCGCTCGCGAGACCGGCGCGGTACTGCGATTCGCCGGACTACACCAGCGAGTAGTTGCCGGTAACCCGGAAACCCTGGTCGAAGATCAGCGCAGATATGCCTCCGTGGAGGTCGAAGTCGACACACCACGTGGACCGGTTTCCGAGGCGCGCTTGTCGACCAGCACTGCACTAGAAATAGAGGGTATTGCCGCGCTGGTCGACGAACTGCGCACCCGAGCGCACCTACCGTCCGTCGAACCGGACGAGATCGCTTGGCAGCACGCGGATCTGGTCCTACTTCCGGGACGAGCCGGAGCGTTCTTCCACGAGCTCGTCGGTCACCCGCTCGAAGCTGACGTCCTGGCGACCGGGACCAGCTGGCTGTCTGGTCGCAGAGGCGAGGTGATCGGCCCGCGCTGGTTGACCGTTATCGACGGATCGAGCGAGGCAGCGGGAGGCTTCCACAGCGTTATCGACGACGAGGGGACCACATCGACACCGGCGGTTCTACTCGATAACGGCCAGGTTGGCGAGCCGATGACAGACGCTATGTCGGCCACGCGGCTCGGCTTGCGGCGCAGCGGACACGGTCGCCGTCTGAACTATCGACACCCTGCGATCCCGCGGATGACGCACACCGTCGCGACAATCGAGCCGGGCAATGCTGCAGAACTCCCGGTGCGACCGTACCTCGCGCCATTGGGGCTACGCCTGGAGTCGATGAACCTCGCCACCGGCGATTTCGTCTTCCGCGCCAACGACTCACTGTGGTGTGAACCGGGCGCAGTGACACGTCGATTCGGGGCGATCGAGATTCGCGGCGACGCAGGTACCACCCTCGGCGCCCTGATGCCGGTCGACCCAGCGATCCAGGCTTACGGGAGAGCTAATCGCGGCTGTGGCAAACTCGGCCAATTTCCGCTTCCGACGTCGTTCGCCAACGCTGGAATGAGCCTACCCGCCAACACGATCAACGTGCGGAAGGTCCTCCATGGCTGAAATTGACCAGACCACCCACACACTCCTGGCCGGCCCACGACGGAACCGTTCGATCGACACCCTCGAACTACAGCGCGACGACTCGGGTGCGGTCGTCTCCTCGATCCGGCTCGGTAAAAGCGAGCAAGGTTTCGACACAATCGAACCGGTCGCAGCAGTGATCAGCACACTCGATCGGTGGAGTACTGATCATGGCGTTGCCTTGCAAAGCGCGATCGTCACCGTGCGGCAACGTCAGGACTCCCGACACACAAGTGTGCTCGCGCGGCTCGAAACTGCGCTCGGCCCGGTCCTGATCGGGACAGCGACTGCCGCGGATCCCACCGAACTCAGCGACGCGCCCAGCCTCGCTCCACCGAAGATGCCGAACAGGTTGGACGAGCCTCCCACAGACTGGGCACGGCTACCGCTGTGCTTGCGACCGGAAGTGGCCGCTGTCCTCATCGCCGGAGCGGGGTTCTCGCTGTTGTCTGCCAAGGGAACCTCGACTCGCCAGACGATGACGGGCCGCAAACTGCTACCAGGACTCACTCTCACCGAAGTGCCCCTGTGGCCCGCCGAAGGAACACCCAACGACCTCGGCGGCATGGCAGCGGCCGTCGAACTGATCGACAACGGACGAGTACTCGCTCCGGATCCTGCACCACGGCGGGTGTGGAATCACGACCTCGGAACCACGGTTGCCCCGCCCATCACCGGGTGGCGGCTCACCGGCCCGAAAGCGATGGAGCCGCCGCGGTACATCGAACTCCTCCACTGTGTGGAGGGACTGCAGCGCTACCACTCCCGAGGCAATGTCCGGCTCACCTGCCTTGCCCGCGAGAGCGAACACGGCACATGGTTCTCGCTGACTCTGACCGGCCGACCGATTCACCTACTGCGCCACGCGATGGGGATCACCGGCACGGTCTCCACCGTCTACACCGATGCCGAAGTGACCACATCAACTGTGTTGCTGCCTTCAGCAGAAACGCTCAACAAGAAGGACCGCGATGTCATCACCGTCAGTCAGCCATGATTTCGCCATTGTGGGAGGTGGCATCGTCGCAGCCTGCCTCGCCGACGAACTCGCCAAGACCGGTGCCTCGGTTGTCGTCTTCGACGCGGGCGCTACTGCCGGAGGTGCGACCCCGCGTGCCGCAGGCGTCGCCGTACCGTCGTTGCGCTACCTCGGCGATCAAGAGTTCTATCAGTGGCTCTGTTCTGCCAGCGAGGATCTGGCCTCCGATATCGCGACGCTCGAGCCGGAGTCTGGCCCATTCTCCATGGCTCGTCCAATCCTCCGGGCACTGCGGCGAACCGACGCAGACCAGTACGCAGCCAGCCTCGCCGACGTCGACGGCAGGTGGGTCGAGCACGCCGAGCTCGCTGAGATCGCGCCCGGACTGAGCCTTCCCAAAAGCCGGCAATACATCCTCAGCGACGGGCTGATGGTGGACGGGGCCGGATATCTACGCGCGGTACGTGATCACGCACTCGCCCAGGGCGTCACCTGGTTACAGGGAACCGAAGTGCACGCACTCTGCGACGACCTGTCCGGAGTCGGCGTGACGACGAGCAGCGGCGTGTTCCGGGCCGAGCGCGCAGTCGTCGCAGCCGGAGCATGGAGCAGTTCCCTCGGAGCACCAGACGTGACCCCGCAGCGCGGTCAGATGATTCTCCTGCGTACAGAGGTCAAGCTGCCCGTGATCTTCTCTTCGGCGCTTTACCTCGCGCCGGCAATCGGTGGTGGTGTCCTAGTCGGTGCTACCGAAGAACACGCGGGCTTTGACGAAAGAGTCACTGCCGGTGGAGTATCGGGTCTGTTATCGTTCGCGACCGCGGCGATGCCAGCACTGGCGAGTGCCGAACCTGTCGAACTGCGTGCCGGACTACGCCCCGTGACCGCGACAGGTCGGCCGATCGTGGGCGCGATACCGGAACGCCCCCGACTCTTCGTCTGCGCCGGGCACGCCGGTCACGGACTATTGAGCGCTCGAGCCACCGCAATGGGTCTGGTTTCCGGTCTCACTGAAGACGACTGGGAGTCACTGCCGTACAGCATGTGCCCCAGCAAAGTCACTGCCGAATCGGCGCGGTGATCGCCGTGATACGCATCGATCATGTTTTGCTCGGATCTCGCAGCATCGAGCCGTTGCGAGATCGGCTACGCGACGAATTCGGGTTCGGCATCTGCGACGGCAGCCCCAACCCGGATGGCACCGCCAGCTGGATCGTACCCATGTCCACCGACGAGGTGCAGTACCTGGAACTGCTCGTAGCCCACGACGAGAACCTGCTCGCTGGCACTGAGTTCGGGCGACTGTTCCTCGAACGCACAGCCGACGGGCCCACACTTCTGAACTGGGCTGCTCTGGTCGACGACATCGAACAAGTAGCAGCACGTATTACCGCCACCGGAGCGTCTGCGGATCTGCTCACTGGCGAGTCGGTACGCGCAGACGGGGGAGTGGTCCCCTGGGCAGAAGCCGGATTTGCTACCTCGTGGTCCATGCCCGAGCGGCCGTTCTTCCTGGCCTACGGAGACATGGCGACACGGCTGGAACGGGTGCCCGCCGACCTCGATGCCGCGGCCCACGATCACGTGCCGACCGGTATCACTGGTATTCGGGTACGTACCGCAGACACTGCCGAGTGCCGCGCGTGGATGGGCGGCGAGACCCCGGGCATCGAGATCGTCGAGGATCTCATCGGAGGCATCGAGGAGGTACGGCTGGAGACAGCAGAAGGCCAGGTGGCTCTCCGATGGTGACGGATTTACCGATGCTGTACGCAATTGTCACCGGTGCCCCGCCAGCCGGAGGAGTCGGCGCACTGGTGTGTGCCGCCCAAGCAGACGGGTGGCAGGTGGGGATAATCGCCACCCCCTCTGCCATGCCGTTCCTCGACGTCGAAGCTCTCATCGCGATGACCGGATATCCCGTGTTGTACACCTTCAGGGCCCCGACCGAACCGGAGCCGTTGCCGCCTCCGGATGCGGTTGTCGTGGCCCCGGCCACGGCCAACACGATCGCCAAACTCGCGGCCGGACTGTCGGACACGCTCGCCACCGGCCGATGCGCCCAAGCGATCGGTGCAGGCATTCCTCTCGTGGTTGTCCCGTTCAGTACTCGGGACCACTTGGCTCATCCGGCGATCGTCGCAGCCATGTCCTCGCTGCGGGCCTGGGGTGTGACAGTCCTGTACGGAGAGCAAGTGTGCTCCATGCCCGCAGGCGGACCGACAAGCGCTGCGCCCGAGTCCTTCCCGTGGCGGCTTGCCTGGGACCACCTTCGCGCAGAGTGCGAGGGACCGGACAACGATCAGCGGAAGGCGGCACAATGAACACGTCCGTAGTAGTACTCAGCGGCTCGCTGAGCCGCGGCTCAGCGAGCAACCGACTCGCGACCTGGTGCGCGCAACAGTGCGCGCCGCATATCGACGCCACGGTGTTTCACGGTTACCAGCTCGAATTCCCTTTCTACACACCGGGCCGGGTGGGATCGACGACAGTCGACCTGTACCTGGATGCACTCCGCACTGCCGACGGTGTCATCGTGATTTCCCCGGCATACCACGGCAGCATCTCGGGGCTGTTGAAAAACGCCTTGGATTACATCAACGAGCTGTCCACCGATACCCGCCCTTACCTGCAAGGACGGGTATTCGGTTGCGTCGCCGTCGCCGGTGGGGAACAAGGCGCGGCCAGTACGTTGGCCGCCCTCCGTGCGATCGGCCACGCGCTACGCGCCTGGCCCACCCCTCTCGGCGTCGGAATCGCCCGGCCACCGTTTACCCCAGAGGGGCTACCCGCCGACCCAACAGTCTCCCAGCACTTGCCGACCATGCTCGACCAAGTCATGGAAATGTCACGGGCGCTGAACCGCAAGGAGCAACCGCTCCCAGCCGGGACAGAGTGATGAACCGCGACATCGCGGTGGCCCGCGCACCCTCGCGCCGCTCGATCGCGCCTGAAATTATCACCGCGACAGTGGCATTCGTCGGTCTGCTGATTGTCTCGTTGGTGTGGACTCGCCCCGCCGGGGCAACGCCGGCGCTGTTCGCGCAGTTGCTGCTCGGTGTGACCGTAGTCATTGTTACCTGTCGGCTCGCTGGTCGTGCGGCAGTCGGGCTGGGCCAACCCCGGGTAATCGGAGAAATCGCTGCCGGAATCGCCCTCGGACCGTCACTGCTGGGGCAGCTGTGGCCCGGTGCTGTGGAAGCGCTGTTCCCGGATCAGGTTCGGCTACCAATGAATTGGCTCGCCCACCTCGGCATGGTCCTGTTCTTGTTCCTGGCAGGAATGGAAATCGACCCGAAACTGTTGCGGCGCAGCGGCCGCATCACTACGTCGGTCAGTCAAGTCGGCTTTGTGTTCCCGTTGCTGCTGGGAGCGTTGTTCGCGCTGCTCGTATACCCGCACCTGGCACCTCCCGGTGTGCAGCTGCTCCCGTTCGCGCTGCTGGTGGGGGCGGCGATGAGTGTCACCGCCCTGCCGGTTCTCGTCGTGATCCTCAGGGGTAGCCCACTGCGAGGTAGCGCATTGTCGACCATCGCGGTCACAGCGGCCACCATCGCCGATGTACAGGCATGGATTCTTCTTGCACTGGTTGCAGGCCTGGTCGGCGGCGTCGCTGGCGGGCTACTCCCCACTATCGGACTTACTTTCGCGCTAATGGCGGGATTGATGTTGGTGCGGCCCTGGCTGCGCGCATTGCTGAACAGCCAGGTTATTCCCCTCCCGATCCGCGTTGTCATTCTGACTGCCTGCGCTGTCGGGTTCGCCGAACTGGCCGCTTTGGCTGGGATGCACGCAGCGATAGGCGCGTTCGTCTTCGGGTTGCTCGTACCCCGCGTCGGCGGTGTCGCGGAGCGGTCGATCAGGCTGCTGGGTCCAGCCGCCGCGATCCTATTGATGCCGTTGTTCTTCGCGGGCAGCGGAATGGCAACGGATCTAACGACACTCGGTGCGGCAGGTGCGCTGTGGGGATGGTTCGCCGTTGCTCTCGCTCTAGCGTTCGTCGGCAAGTATGGAGGAGTCGCGCTTGCCTCACGTGCAGCCGGCGCGTCGTGGTCGGATTCGGCGCGGCTCGGCGCGCTCCTGAACTGCCGCGGCATGACGGAGCTGGTCGTACTGGGTATCGGGCGGGATCTTGGTCTGCTCGGGCCCGAATTGTTCACGATTCTGGTGCTCACAGCGTTCGTGTGTACCGCAATGACATGGCCTGCGCTCGCCGCGGTTGATCGATTCAGCCCCAGCGTCCAGGTCGCAAACTCTCGTTGAAAGGTCTTCCCATGTCCGTATACCCCCTGACCGACCTCGACCGTTTGCTCGCCAGCCTGCCTGACGACGACTCGACCGCAGTACGGGAATGGTTCACCACCTCGAACGGCCTCAGCGCCGACACCGAGAGCGAGGCCGACGACTTCCGCGACATCTCGGCGACTCGCCCATCTGCCGATGATCCCCGTGCAATCCGCCGCATCGGGATCATCGGCGGCGGCACCGCCGGATACCTCACCGCGCTGGCATTGCGCGCCAAAAGACCCTGGTTGGAAGTGACTCTCGTCGAATCCAGCGGGATCCCGATTATCGGCGTCGGAGAGGCGACGACACCGTCGATGGTGCCGTTCTTGCACCACTACCTCGATATCGACGTCGAGGAGCTGTACCGGGAAGTCGCCCCCACGTGGAAGTTGGGCATCCGATTCGATTGGGGCCCCAAACCCGCCGGCTTCATGGCACCGTTCGACTGGGGTTCGAATTCGATCGGTGTGTTGGGCTCGATAGCCAGCCAAGGCGACATCAACGCATTCACCCTCCAGTCCTTGCTGATGGCACACGATCGAGCGCCGGTCTTCGACCTGGGCGATGGTGAACACATATCGTTGATGAACCACTTGCCTTACGCCTATCACCTCGACAATGCTCGATTCGTCCGGTACCTCACCAAACTCGCGGGTAGTCGCGGCGTACACCACCTCGATGCCACTGTCGATCAGGTCGTACTCGACGCCGAGGGCTGGGTCGATCACCTGGTTACCGCCGACAACCAGCAGATCGTATTCGACGCCTACGTCGACTGCTCCGGCTTCCGATCGCTGTTGTTGGGTAAAGCGCTCGACACCCCCTACGTGCCATTCACCGACAGCCTCAAAACCGACCGGGCGATCACCGCCGTCGTGCCACACCACGGCGCGATCAAACCGTATACGCGAGCGACAACGATGGACGCCGGCTGGTGTTGGACCATCCCCACGCGCACCGATGATCACGTCGGCTACGTCCACTCGTCGCAGTTCATAGACGAAGACGCTGCTACTGCGGAGTTGCAGCGGCTCTACCCAGACGCACATTCCTTCAAGACCGTCCGGTTCCGCTCCGGCAGACACGAGGAAGCATGGCGCGGCAACGTTATCGCGATCGGCAACTCGTATGCTTTCGTCGAACCGCTCGAGTCGAGCGGGTTGATGATGATCACATTGGGCATCATGTCGCTAGTTGGATCGCTACCTGCGTCGTGGGATGAACCCAGCCCCCGCGCCGTCGTCAACGCCGCACTTGCCAAGAAATGGGACGAGATCCGTTGGTTCCTGTCTCTGCACTACCGCTTCAACACCCGCAAAGACACCGAGTTCTGGGTGGACGCACGGGCCAACACCGACGTTTCAGGTCTACTGCCGTTGCTCGAGGTGTATGCGGGCGGTGCCCCGCTGCGATTCCGGAACCCAGTAGTGCGGGGGTTTCTGGAGTCCACCGCGCCGACCTTCTACGGCCTCGATGGGGTCGACTGCCTGCTGCTCGGACAGGAAGTGCCGACGAAACTGTTGCCGCAGAACGAATCTAGCGACGCGTGGGCAGCACGCAAAGCATCCGCCGATGCGCTCGTCGCACTCGCTCTACCCACCGAGATGGCATTGAAGGCCTTCGATCTGGATCCGCGGCTCAATGCAGCTGTACTCCGCTCCCGAGGTAGTTGGGCAGGGCCGCGTGGCGCCGAGCGCCTTGTCGCGGCCGAACCTGCCGGCCCCGCAGGTACACGAGCCGAGCCGGCATGAGGCAGATGCCGAGTACCGCGGCTTTTGATCTGCTCGGTGCTGAGATAGGTGAGCGGTGCCGTACCGCAGTCGACAACTGCGCCGACGAACTGCGCGAACTGTCGCACGCTATACACGCCGACCCCGAAACGGCATTCGACGAGCATCGTGCGGTAGGACGCTGCACGGATCTCCTGCGGGCGAACGGTTTCCGTGTTCGCCACGAGGTCGGTGGATTGACAACAGCGTTCTGCGCCGAGTATGGATCCGGGCCGTTCGTTGTCGTGTTCTGCGCCGAGTATGACGCGCTGCCCGAAATGGGTCACGCATGCGGGCACAATATGATCGCCGCCGTCAGTGTTGGAGCAGGGCTCGCGCTGCGCGATGTTGCTGACGAACTCAACATCACCGTACGAGTCTTGGGGACCCCAGCCGAAGAATCCGGTGGTGGAAAACTCGTTCTGCTGGCCGACGGCGCCTTTGACGACGCCTCGGTGTGCCTGATGGCACATCCTGCACCGGAAGAGAACTGTGCGCCGAGGTCGCTCGCGGTGATGGACCTCGAGGTCACCTATCACGGTCGCGCCAGCCACGCCGCCTATGCCCCACACGCCGGCATAAATGCCGCGGATGCGCTCACTGTCGCCCAGGTGGCGATCGGGCTGGCGCGTCAACATCTGAAGCCCCGGCAGATGGTGCACGGGATCGTGACCGACGGCGGGAATTTACCAAACATCGTCCCGGAGCGTACCCGCGCATTATTTCTGCTGCGGGCATCCGATCTCGAGGACCTGCAGAATTTGAGGGACCGGATCATAGGGTGCCTACAAGCCGGGGCGTCCGCGACCGGATGCACTTTCACCGTCGCCGAGCCGACCCCGGCCTACGCAGAACTCACGCACGACCCCTGGCTCGTCCATGCCTACCGCAGTGCTGCGCGCGCTCTGGGGCGCCCGTTGCTCTCCGAGCAAGCAGAGGCCGAAATTCCTACAGGTAGCACCGACATGGGCAATGTCAGTCGGGTGGTTCCGAGCATTCATCCCACACTGAGCATCGACTCTGGCGCGGCGGTCAACCACCAACCCGAATTCGCCTCGGCATGCGTCTCCGAGTCGGCCGATCGCGCAGTACTGGACGGGGCATTGGGCCTTTGCTGGACCGCTGCGGCCGCTGCAGCCGATGTGGATCAGCGGGCACGCTTTGATCAAGCACGGGCCGACCGGTTGCGAGAACGCACTCGATCGACGGAAGAGGGGTTGTGATGACGGTGCATCTGGCTATTGACCAGTCCGAAGGAGTCGAAGAACAGAGGAAGAGCCCTCTGATCAGAGAGGTCGTACTGCCCGATCGAGTGCTGCGAATCCAATTGCGTCCGTGGGCATTGCTGCGAACCCCGGGATTTTCCGCACAGTTAGCCGACACCGCAGCGGACACACAACGCTTGGCTGCTATCATACGCATCTTGGACAGCGAGGCCGCACTCGACGCGATCGCAACCGATTTCGACGAAGCGGTCGCACCGAGGCTCGACGAGTTCGCGAATAGACAGGAAAATCGGCAGCGGACGCAGCGTGCGGTACGCCACGTCCGTCGACTGCTGACCGCACGTGCTGAACTGGACATGCGCGCCACGGGCCTGTTGCTCAGTGCAGGCAGTGATGATTGGGCGAGACGGTGGACCGAGGCCGTGCAGGGCTATCGATCACTTCTGGCCCCATACGAGGCCACGGAATCAGGGGCGTTGGCCGCAGCCCGATCGAAAGTGCGCGCAGCCTTCGCCGATGAGCGTATTCGCCACGCGGTCTTCGTCTCCAATCCCGACTTCCACGATCATGCCGCCACGGTCTGGGACCGTGCCGAGTCGTCGAACGCATCGTCTCGTCGCACCCTCGCCACGTTGCACCGCTATCTGCGGCGCTTCAGCACCCGGTGCGAAACAGTGTCGTTCTTCGGGCCGGTCCAGTTCGTTGCACTCGACAGTGCGGTAGTGGAGCCGCTGGCGATCGATGAGCCTGGCCCCGAGCGGATCACCGTCGAGGCGAGCAGCTGGCTGGTTGAAGCATTGACCAGGCACCTCACTGCCGCTTCTGCTCCCGCGGACCGATCAGTACGACGCAATCCGCTGTTCGCTGAGCTTCCTGACGGCCGCGGCCTGCGACACGTCGCCAGCGGCCGCAATTTCCGCGTCGACGCGCACAAGCTCACAGTGTGGCGGGCAGCAGATGGTCGCACCGCCGAGGAAATGGCCCATGCGTTGGGCTGGACAGTCGATGAAGTGTTGGCCACAGCAGGCTCACTCGGTGGAGCACTGTCGGTTCTCGCCCACCCAACCGCGTCCGTAGAGCTGCATGCACTGACGCGTCTGTCCGAGATGACCGAGGACCCCGTCGTGGCAGAACTCGCGGCGGCGCGTGATCGCTACGCAACCACAATGTGGCCGCAGAGACGCGAAATGCTCCTCGATGCACGTCGACTAGCGGGTGAGTTGTCGAACGGGACAGTTCGCCGACAAGAAGGCAGCCACTACGCCGATCGGGAGATCTTTCACGAGGATCGAACTGGCCCCCACAGCGAAAAGATCCGAATCGGCGGTCAAGCCCTGGAAGGAATCGCCGACGCCCTGCGATCAGTACTGTCGATCTGCTATCTAGGAGCCTTGTTGCGCCGCGCCGACGCGCGGGCAGCACTGCGGAAGGCGCTCGGGGGTAAGGCCACACCGTTGGCAGAGCTGACCAGCCTCACGCTGCCAACAGAGGGGCCGGCCATGCGTGATTTTCGAGACCGGCTCGAGTCGCTTTTCGAAGGTAGCCCCAATATTCGGTCGGGCGACCTACATGACGCGTTGGCAGACCTGTGGTCATCGGTGCCACACGACGCTGCGGCGGATTGCTGTTTTCCGAGCCCGGATCTCATGGCACTCGGCCCCGACCTGTCCACGTCGTCGTGGCTTTTGGCGGAACTACACGACGACTGCAGCTCGATTTACGGTGGGCTGGAATCTCCGTTACACAGCGAACCTGATCGGCTATGGAACGAATTTTCCACCGACGTCGCAGCCTTGGTCGGCGATCATGCCGCAACCATCGTGGGCCGCCGGCGCAGCGCTCACGTCACACCGGAGCTCCCCGGTGTGTCAATCGAACTGGCGGGACGATCCAGCAAGGAACAGAATGACATCGTCCCGATCGCTGAGGTCGTCGTGGTGCCTGAAGGCGACGCGGTGCTCATCCACGGACGCAGGCGCAGGCTATACCCGGGAGATCTCAACGCGCCCCTGTACTGCGCCCTGGCACTGCCGGCCGTTGTGCCAATTCGCATCGGCTCCGGTGCGCATACTCCGCGACTGACCATCGACGGCACCGTGTACCAACGCGAACAATGGCGATGCCATATCCCCGAATCTGGTAACGCGCTCGACCTGCACAGGCTTCGACGTCGCCTCGGTCTACCGCGGCGCGTGTTCGTGCGGTACCCAACTGAACCCAAGCCTCTGTACCTGGACTTCGCCGACCCGATGAGCCTTCGAGAAGCCGCGCGGCACGCAGGCGCAGAGGTCAGTGTGACCGAGATGCTGCCGGTACCCGAGGATCTGTGGTGGCCACTTCAAGAACCTCAATGCGCCGAACTGCGAATCGGCTGTTCGATCACCCCCTTCAAGAGAGAATCGAAATGACAATCACCGGAACAGGTTTGGACGCACTTCTGGAAGACCGTTCACAGGAATACCGCGCGCGGGTCCACCATCGCTTGGCCACCGAGCGGGTGGTGTGGTTCACCACCGTGAACGCGCGAGGTGTAGCAGCACCGAACCCGGTGTGGTTCTACTGGGATGGAACAAGAATTGTGGTGGCCCACGACAACAGGGCGCACCGTTTGACGCACCTGCGCCGCAACAGTGACGTTGTGCTGCATTTCGACTGCGGTTCTTTCGGACGTGACATCGTCGTGATGGAAGGTAAGGCCGATCTAGCCGCAACACCCGACAGCGGACCGGATACCGGGTACCTCGAGAAGTACCGCCAGCCGATCGACGAAATGTTCGGGGGGGTGGAGGCTTTCCTGCAATCGCATCGAGCCCTGACCTTCATCCAGCCGACGCGTCTGCGTGGATGGTGATAGTAGATTTCACACCGCAGTTGCCGCAATGAGACTTGTGCGTTCGCTTAGCGAATGCTCTACACGATCGAGGCGGAATCCTGCCGATGTCAGCAGGTCGGCGGTTTCCGCCTCGGTTCGCTCACGTCCGCCGATGATCATCAGCAGATGAAGGTCCAACAGACCACGCGCTGCGGGTTGTCCAGGTCGGCGTAGACCACCGACAATCAATAACGCGCTTCCCTCCCGCATCGCTGCTCTGCAATTGGCTAGCAGGATCGCGGCATGAGCGTCATCCCAGTCCGACAGCACCCGGCACAGAACATAGATATCGCCACCAGAGGGAACTCGCGTCAAGAAGTCGGCGCCTTCGACGCTGGCACGTTTCCCAAAATGCGTCAGTGCATTGGCGGCCCGCTCGACGACTCCCGGTAGGTCGACTACGAGAACACTCAGATCAGGATGAGCGGCGAGCAGGGTCGACGCGAGCTTGCCGTTGCCTCCACCGACGTCGGCGACCATCGTCGCCCCATGCAATGCCGGGTCGCCGGTGATGAGCTCGCATGACTCAGTGACCGAGTCCGCCATCGCTGCGTCGAAATCCGCGGCCGCATCAGGATTGCTGGCAAGATGCTGCCAGAAGGAAGTCTTGAATACTGCGTCAAAGGCAGGTCGCCCGGTCCGGATCGCGTGCGCGGATTCTTGCCACGCCGCATACTGCGTTCCCGCCGAGGTCGTTGCCCATCGAGCAAGTGAGCCGGGTGCGTCGCGCCGCAACAGCTCGCCCGCGGGGGTGAGCGAGTAGTAGCCACCCGTTCGAGTGACCAGACCGACCTCGAGCAATGACTCGAGTAGTCGACCGGTTGCCGATGGATGGGTTCGGCATCGTACGGCGAGTTCATCGGCCTGAAGGGGGCCATCGGCGAGTGCATCAGCGATGCCGAGGTCAGCGGCAAGGACCGTCACCTTGGCGCGCCGGTAGCCGGTCACCAGCTCTCGGACATGTTGTGCGGGATCGGATACCGAGGAGGATCCTGGCTGGCCAGCAGAGTGGGAAGCGGAGTTCATGAGCGTCTCGATCCTGAATCGATGCGGTAGTGACTAGTTTTTCACGAATATATACGGTATCGTAAGTCGGTACCATAATACGGTACTGTCATACCGCTTTTGAAGGGCAGAAACTCCAGCGGAATTCGCTTAGGGGCACGCCGCGTCATGTCCGAGACCGCGGGCCGTGGGGATCTGCCGGACGTGTCGACTCGAATCACAAGAAGTAAGGAGTGCAATCGGTGAACGTGAAAGATGGTCGGCCTGGAGTGGCCTTGGTGGACGTCGCAGTTTCCGATCCGAACGGTGCAAGCGAGTTCTACGGTGAACTGTTCGGCTGGGAGTTCGACCCTGAGCTGTGGCCCAACGGCTACCGTTACGCACGCGTGGACGGTTCGATCGTCGCAGGTATACGTCCTTTGAACGAGCAGGAATCTGCCAAGTGGGATGTCTACTTCGGAGTCGATGATGTGGAAGCCGTCGCCGCAAAGATTTCTGACCTGGCTGGGCGCGTGGTTTTTGGTCCTAATGACGCCGGTGGTGCCGGCAAAGTCGCGATTGCTCTCGACACGGCGTTCGGAGCCTTTGGGCTCTGGGAGGCAGGTGCAGGGTGGGACTTCATCCAGGGCCGTGACAACGCGCTGGTTTGGTCGGAATTGGTCACGCCCGAAGCCTCAGTGGACGAGTTCTATTCATCGGTGTTCGGCTTCGAGACCCGTCAGATCGGTGAAGGGGCTTTCGACTACACGATTTGGACTCTCGACGGCGACACCTCGGTCGGTCGGTTGAAGTCTTCCGACGGAGAAGATGCCTCTTGGACACCATATTTCGGTGTCAATCCTTCGGTTGGCACTGACAAGGTCGTTGCCCGAGCGGCCGAGCTCGGCGCGCAGATTCTGTTCGGCCCCGCGGATATCCCAGCGGGACGCGTCGGGACTTTGCGAGATCCTTTCGGCGCGCGATTCTCCCTTGTCGACCTGTCCCGTTCTACTCGTTGATGCGGTCGGCCTCTCCGATGAATACAGATGAACCCGTTCACGCCAGCGCTGCCCGTATGTACGACTATTACCTCGGTGGTACCCATAACTTCGCAGTGGACCGTCAGCGTGCAGAAGAAGTCATCGCACTGCTGCCGATAACGCCGATGATCATGCGAGCCAATCGGCAGTTCTTGCGGCGAGCAGTTCGCTTTTGCGCAGAGCAAGGAGTGAACCAATTCCTGGACCTCGGCGCGGGAATTCCGACCGAAGGTCCGGTGCATGAGGTAGTTGCTTCAGTGACGTCGGACTATCGGGTTCTTTACGTCGACAGTGAGGAAGCTGCGGCCGTCTACGGTAGAGAAATACTCGGCAGCGACCCGAGGTGCGCATTTCTGCACGCGGACATCTGCGATACCGACGCCGTCCTGGACAGTCCGGAGGCCAAAGGCCTTCTGGATCTTTCTCAACCAGTGGCAGTACTGCTGTTCTCGGTGTTGCAGTTCGTTCCGGACGCTGCTGATCCATGGGGTGTGGTAGCGCGCTATCGAGATCGACTGGCCGAGGGTAGCCACCTTGCGCTTTCCCACGCCACAGCCGAAGGTTTACAGGCACAGTCCGGTGATGTGACCGCAATCTATTCCAAGACCGATAATCCCATTCGATATCGCAGCGATGAGGATGTCTACGCCATGTTCGAGGGCTTCAAACTGGTCGAACCCGGGATGACACGCATACCGGAATGGTGCAGGCCCGGTAATGAGTTGGATGGAGAGTATGTCGGAAAGGTCTTCGGCCTTGCTGGTGTCGGAGTCAAGGCGGGCACCGCGTCAGAGGCAACGGGCGGACCTGGGGGTAGGGTTCGTCGATGACTTTTGCTCACACCCGGCGGCGACGTGCAGGCGGCGAACGCAGGCAAGCTGTTCTCAAGAACGTAATCGAGGTCCTCGCCGAGCGGGGTTACTACAATACCCGTTTCCGAGATGTTTCGGATGCAAGCGGGGTCGCTATCAGTACGTTGCAGGGGTACTTCGGATCGCGGGAAGACATGCTGGTCGAGGCCCTACAGGCGGCGACCGAAGGCGAGGTCACCGAGATGCGTCGAGTCAGTGAAGGCATCGAGGACCTGTGGCAGCAAGTGGTGCTGTTGGTTGATCGTGGCATCGACACCCCGACTCCGGTGTGGCGCATGCTGATGGAGTTCTGGACCGCTGCAGCTCATGACGACGAGTTGCGGGCCGACAGCATCGGACTCCAAGCACGCTATCGAGAACCGTTCGAAACGACGTTGCAACTCGGCGTCGACACCGGAGTGTTCCATCCAAAACATGACATTGGATCGGTCGTTGACCTGGTGGTCGCCGCCCTCGATGGACTCTGTTTTCCGCGGGTGCTGCAACAGCCGTACCCGCAGTTCGAAGGCTTTCGGGCTGTTCTGCTCGATCAGCTCGCAACGACGTTAGGGGTACAGACGTGACAGTTCTGGTAACCGGCGCGACAGGCAAAGTGGGTTCGCAAGTACTCGCCGAGCTCGGCCACCGTGCTGTGGGGGCACGGGCGGCCGGCCGCAGTTCCTCCCCTCCGTTCGATTGGCAGAATCCGCACGGTTGGGAGCAGGCACTCGTCGGTGTCGACAAAGTATTCCTTGTTCTTCCCGGCGGCGACGACGGCCATCGCTCTGTCCGCGGTTTGGGCGACGGCGCCATCACATTCCTGGATGTACTCGAGCGATCGAATGTTGAGCGAGTCGTCGTCATGACCGCACTGGGGATGGAGTATGCGCCGGAGACGGTTGATCAGCGCCGGCTGGAGTTGCGGGTGCAGGAATCATCGATCGACTGGACGATCGTGCGCCCGAATTGGTTCCACCAGAATGTTACTGAGGGGCCGTTGCGAGATATCGCCGCTGCCGCGGCCGGAACGCTTCGGATTCCAGTGGCTGAGGCCGCCGTGAGCTTCGTCGACACCCGAGACATCGCGGCAGTGGTGGCCGAGGCGCTCCTCGCAGAAGGTCACGTGGGCAAGGAGTATGCGTTGACCGGGCCAGATTCGCTCACGTTCCGTGAATTGACCGCGTTGACTGCCGGAACCGGAATTGGCGTGGAAAACTATGAGGCAGTGACGGTCTCGGAGTTCGAGCGTTTCGCGCTGGAACTCGGCTGGGATGCCGAGTACATCGACACGTTACTTGGTCTGTTCTCGACAATCGCGGACGGACACGCAGCGCCGACGACAACCGATGTCGCCGACGTATTAGGAAGAGCGGCAAGCACATTCGCGGATTTCGTAGTGTCCACGGCCAGCCTGTCGCAATGATGTTCACTGATCGGGTCGCTCGTGGCATCGCAGCCGGAGAGATCACCCACGTGTTCCGACGCTGGGCCGTGCCGAGAGTACGCGTAGGCAGCACGCTTCACACCACCGCCGGGATCGTCGAGATCGAGTGCGTAAATCGGGTCGACATACGGGAAATCTCGGACGAAGACGTTCGCGCAGCCGGAGAACAGAATCTAGCCACACTTTCCGCGACTCTTCGCGGTGCCGAACGAGACCCGGTCTTCCGGATTGGAGTTCGCTACATCGGCCCTGATGAGCGCATTGAATTGAGCGATCGTGCCGAACTGTCCAAACAGGAAATTGGTGAAATCGAGGCATCGTTGGCGCGATTAGATCGGGCAAGTCGGCGAGGACCTTGGACCACCGCGGTGCTCACAGCAGTCGCAGACAACCACGGTTGTCGAGCAGCTGAACTGGCGGAGCTACTCGGCCGAGACAAGGACTCGCTGAAACTCGACGTCCGCAAATTGAAGAACCTTGGTCTGACGCGCAGCCTGAATATTGGTTACGAAATTTCACCACGAGGCGATGCCTACCTGCGAGCTATCCGCTCCAGATAGCTCACGTAGCGGTTCGCTCGCTGGCCTAGTGTGCATCGCCGATCTCTACAGCTTCTATCCCTCCGTGTATCACAACATTGACGAGACGGGTTCGTTAGCTCGCCCGGAACATCTCGATACGGCGCAAACACGTTCCTCCGCTCTGCGATCTGATGTGCATTGGGAACTCGTTCATGCGGCTCTCGACGAGGTGAGCGTGATCGTCGAGAGCCAAGGACGCGATGGCCCGCGTATAGCTCGGTGCCTGAAGGACGTTACTTGGCACCGAGCTATACGAACCAACGGCGGCTTAGATGCTGCGAAATTTTGGAGCCTCGGCACCTCGGTCTAACTTCGAGCAGGGGCACGAGGTCAGCGACAGACGTCAGCAGCCGATGCAATTGGAGAAGATTGTCACGCAAACGTAGTCAGTTCTTCGATGCGGTCGGTGAGATCGGTGCGCCGATTTTGCGAAATTCGGAATAGTCTCGTTTCTTGGGTGCCGCCGGTGTGAACCTCCGAGTCTTAACTCCGAGCAAATCTGCTCACCGACGTTGACAACCAAAGTTTGAGCATGCCCCCCCGCTCGTGAACAACTTGATCGGCATTCCGGAAGCAACTGGTCCCGTGCGATTGAGCTGTTTCATTTCGTAGATATTCGGTGCGCATCGAGCAGTGTGTCTGTGGTGCAATTCTTTTCGATTCCTCATAGGTTCGAGCGGCTTTTACGGACACGGGAGAAGGGACTTCTGGGATCCGTCGGTTGGTCGACATCTCGATGAGCCCGTTGTCGGGATGTAAACCTGATGTCATTTTTGCAGGTCATATCTGCCAAATCTCTCGGTTAAATCACTTGGATCATTCCGGTGTCGAGGTATATCGAGGGTGATCTTGTCAGCGAACAAAGGGCATGCTCGGTCGATTCTCGATGCATGTCGACAACCACCATGACGCTTCCACGCGCCTCAGGTACTTTGAGCCGCGCTGAATCCCGCTGGCTCAACCAAAGTGATTCCTCCCAGGTCAATTCCGCGAGGAAACATCAGATTCAATCAGTCTGAACACGATTGGAATGAGCGTCAGTTGTTGTGCGGGCTCCGCGAAGGGAAGTTGCAGTGGGAGGGCGATGGGATGCCTCCCATGAACCTGTCACTCGGTGATGCATCGGATACAAGGCACTAGCCGATGCGCCGGTAGAGGTCAGGCAGGAGTGAAAGTCCAGAGACATTTTTCTCTGAAGATATTTTTTGCCGCGATGTCACTCAGGTCCGGTCGGCGGGATCTTCCTATGAGTAGAAGGACCATCCGAGGCAGCTGCGCGAGCGCGCGGTTGACCGACCACAGGAGGAGCGCCATGCAGATGCAGACCGGAATCGATCGCCGCCAGGTGATCGGGGGTCGGCGATGACGAGTCCCGCGCAGGAAAAGGCTCCCGCCCGATTCGCTCGTTCCCCACGCATTAGTTCACTGCCGGCACGGTCGCATAACTGGGTTCGCGACAGCTTCTGCCTCGGAAGCGCAGCAGTGGGTGTCGGCGCCGCAGCCCCGCTGTTCGGGTATGCCGCCTTGTCCATTCCGGCGGCCGCAGGTCTGTCGATAGGCGCGGTCTACACCGGAGTTGTGGGGAAGAGAAAACAACTCCGAGATGTCGACGTCGACGAAGTTGTCGAACGACTCTGCCCCGTCATGGGACTCCCCGAAGCGACGCGGGCGGTGTTGTCAGTGACGAAGTGGAGCGGAGGGACACCGGGCGTGCCCGGAAAACTCACCGTCTATTACCAGTCGGCGCAACCGCTCAACGACGACACATGGGTCGACGACATCTGCGAGGTTTTCGAAGACCAAGGGTGGGGATTCTTCGCCCTCGCAGAACACGACCGCAACCGTCGGCGATTGATCTTCACACCCGCAGCGGAACCGGAACGAGAGCCCTCCGACAGTGAAGCGGTGGCGCGTGCAAAACGCTATGTCGGGCAACTGCTCGGACCGACCGCAACGGTCACCGCGATCGATGTCGATACCAAGACCGGAGAAGTCACCTCCATGAAGGTGCGGCACGAAATCGGATCGAAGCTCGTCTCGGACGGCTATCGAATTCGGGTCGAACGCGCGATCAATGCGATGTTCCCCGGACGCTGGCGCGCAAAGTGGAACCACCACACAGACGAGGTCACGTTCGAGCAACGCACCGAGTTTCCCGACAGCGTGTGGTTGCCTGCGCCGGACATCGACCCGGAAGTGGATTTGTTGGCCAGCTACGACTCGGTCGAGATCCCATACGGTGTCGACGAAGATGGCAACGAAGTGGTGTGGCGCCCCGCGATCGATCCGAATCTGATGTTGATCGGACCTCCCGGTAGCGGCAAGACAGTGACGGCACACAACCTGTTGGTCAACTTCTCTCGCCGCGGCTGGCCGATCTGGGTGCTCGATGGAAAATACGTCGAATTCCTCGGCTATCAGGACTGGCCCAATGTTCAAGTAGTCGCCACGTCCATCGAACAGCAAGTTGCGATGGTGCACCGTGCACGCGACTTGATGGAGTTCCGCTACGACAAGATCCGCAAGGGCGAGGCAACGGAAACGGACTTCGAACCGGTCCTGGTGTTCCTCGACGAGTGGGCGGAATTTCGCGGCAATGTCGAGGACTGGTATTTCTCGGTCAAACCAAAAGGTGGACCGAGGGAACCACCGGTACTCAACATGCTGGCGTCGATGGCGCGCAAGGCTCGCTCGTCGCGAGTGCATCTGGTCTTCGGCACACAGCGCCCCGATGCGATCTATTTCAAGGGCGATATGCGTGACAACTTCGCGATGCGCATCTCCATGGGGCGGCTCTCACCTCAAGCTGCCGTCATGATGTGGCAGTCGCCGGTGATCGGCACGAGCGTTCCGCGCAAGTGCCGAGGACGCGGCACCACTGTCACGGACACCTATCAGGCGCTCGAAATCCAGTGCTACCGCGTGCCGGACCCGCGGAAGACCCGAGACGGCACTCCCGACGCTGAACTTCTCGACAGACTTCGGCCAGCGGTGACCAGACACCCGCGGTTGCTCATCGTTCCTCCGGAATCTCTGGCAGACATCGACGCTTCCGATGAAACGTCAGAACCCGCGCCCCTGACCTATTTCGACTACGTCGACGCTGACTGGGTTCTTGCCAGTGACAGGCCTGACCTCGACCCGGTACTCACACGAGCGCGGATGAATGGCGACACCGATCCCCGGCTCGCATCGCCGACCGCATTGTTGGGTCTGTTGGGGGCGTCCGAAACTCCGAAGAAGCGACAAGCGATGGCGGACTTCGTCGACCTCGACACCTACCGCCGGCCGGCGTTCGCGACAACCGATGCCGCAGATGCGGGGGTGTTCCTCGACAAATTGTCCGGTGCTGCAACCCGAACGGAACAGACGAACGCCGAACAGGCCCGAACGAAACTCACTGTCGTTAGGGAGGCGGTCGCCCACACTGCTCTAGGCGAGGAACCGGACTATGCGTTCGTCGGAGGAGACGAACAGGAAGAGGGCCGATACGGTCCTGTCCAGGATGTTCGCGCCTCTGACGTGGAACTGGGAGATCTGTTGTTGATGGAGGACACCGACGAATGGGTCGTTGTCGACACCGAACCCGAACCCGACATCTTCGAAGACTCGTTGCTCTCGTTGACCTGGCGCAGTGACACCGACGAGATGGGCGATCTCGCGATTCCGGACAGTTCCTACGTCTCAATTCGCAGACCTGTTCACGTACCTGAACTCGAACCTGCGCCGGTGTGATCTCTGTCGAGCTCGGCCGGCATCCACTGCCGTGCGGCGGGGTCCCATGTCCCTGTGGATCTCCGCCCCGACAGCAATGGAGACAGTGCACGGCTGAGCTCGGCGAGTGCGTCGTCGAGGGTATGAAGCTCCGAATTCAACGACGTCGTCGACGCGAGTGCTCGATAACCCCCGGCCCAGCTCGGGCCGGGGGATGCAAGCGTGTGGGGGAGCGTGAGCACACGACGGGCCTGTTGGGCTCGTAGTGCGTTCACGGTGTCTGCGGCGTCGAACGTGCATGAGGTGATGATGAGTAGCAGATCAACGAGATCGCGGAAACGCGTTGAAGGAGTGGCCTTCTGAGGGCCGTGAAATTCGTACATCGCGCACAGTTTGTCAGCGATCTGATCGGCGACAGGTACGACAGTGAAGGTCGGCAGCGTCGAGACGTCTGCGATTTCGACGGCGGGGCGCGGCTGCAGTCGCTCCACCGGCCCGACCAAGGTGCGTTCGATCGCAATGTCGATCGGAAAGTTTCCCACGCGAGCAGAGCCGAGATAAACGGTTGCTTTCAATTGAGCCCCCCGACTGACTCCGGTCAGTGACCCTTTCGCCTCGATCTTGAAAGTGAATCGGTCCAGGTCTGGGCGGACGCTGAGAGCACGTAGTTCGTCGACGGCGCCGATGATGTCTGTTCCGGGATGAAGTAGATCGATGTCTTGGCTGTAACGGGCCCCAGGGATGCGAACGAGCATCCCACCACCTCCGGTGAGGATCCACCTCGAATCAGGTGATGCGAACACCCTCGCCAAGAACCGCTGGGTGAAGTATTCGCGTTGAAGTTCCTCAGTCGTGCGACCGCATGTTTCGGCCTGGCTTCCCAGGCGGGCCAGCAGTGCCCGGTGGAACGCTGCCGCGGACGGATAATGTTGTGCCACTATACAATTCCTTGCTTGCGCAAGGCGCGGAGCGCGGCAGGCAGAGCAGGATCACGCAGGATGTTCAGGACGCCTTTCCTGGCCTCGTCCGTGGCGCCGGCCTCTTTGTGGCGAGAGGCCCTCGTATCGGTTGGCGTGGACATCAGGTCCGAGGCGACAACGTCGTCGATGAGTGCGGCGACGAACCCTGCTCCGTCGCCGAGGGGAGCGCCGTAGAGGTGCGCGAATGGGCGCAGTTCGGACTCCAGTTGTTCTCGCGAGATCTGGTCGGTGCGCAGTGCATCCCACACCACTCCCGCGAGGTGTCCACCGTCTGTGCGAGAGCGAGCGAGGTCAACGATCGTCCTTGCTGTCGTCGTGACCGGCAGGCCGTCGAGGAGGGACCAGTCCGTAGGGTCCAGCGCGGCGACGTGGAAACGGACTCCGTCGCTACGTGTATTGCGCCGCCGCGGGACGGTGAATTCTGCAATGTCGGCATCGATGTCACCGAGTTCTCTCAAGTCGGCGGCCGTTCGATGAGAGGCGACCCCGCGGGGATCGGCACTGTTGATGCGCTCTGCTGCCGAGCGTGTCGGGTCGAGTGCAAGCCATTGGGCGCGTACGTGATCGGTGGGGTGAATCGGCGTCCCTGTCAGCCGGTACACGCCATGCCTGATGCGGGTGAGGATGAATCGGTCCGCCAACCGTTTGAGGTGTTGCGCACTTACGCCGGACTCGGCGGCTTGGGCTGAGGTGAACATGCCCCACTGTTCTTGGGCGTGGTCTGCCAGCGCCAGGATCCGATCATCACCTTTCATGCATCAATAATACCACTCAAGGTGTAATTTTTGACGTCCTGTTATTGAGTTTTGGTGACATTTGCTGCACGTGTGGCCGATAGTCGAACCAAAAAGCGCGGCAGGACGTATCGATGTCCCACGTCCGTCACGTGCGACGCGCCCAGGTTCCGAAATTAGTTTGCCCACGCGTGTCACACAGGACGCCCCCACCGGATCTTCCTACTCGTAGAAGCCCAATTCCGGCGACACGAGGAGATCGGTCATGTTCGACAGTCAGTCAGAACCCCAGCGGACCACCCCGAGTACGGCGAACTCGGCAGGTCTCTCTGACGCGGATCAGATGTCCCTGCTGATGGCAGCCCCACTGATCTTCGGTGTCGTCGTCGGAGCCCTTCCTTCCATGTCGGCCAGGGTCACAGCCTGGCTTCTCGAACACAACATGATCATCGGCGCCGCGGAATCGCCCTTGCTGGCCCTTCCGGGCGCGGAAGGTGCTGGCCTCGATGTCCGCCGGCTCATCGTCGTCGTCGCAGTCCTTGCGGTAGCGGTCGCTCTGGCGATCAGCGGACTACGCCAGGCAGTTGATCGTCGACGGCAGCAGCGGCTGCGAGTGGGTGATCAGGCGTGAAGAAAATCCTAGGTGCGGAGTCCGCGCTAACGAGCCTTGGGAAGAGGTCGAAGAGGTCTGGTTCGAGCTCGGAGGAACGCGGCACGAATCGTCTGAATCTCCACATGCAGGGCCTCGCCCAGCGCGGTGGCGTGGCGATCGGCGAGAGTCCCTTCGCCGCGCTCGATCCTGCCGATTGTTGTGGTGCTCAGGCCGGTGCGGCCGGCGATGTCCTTCTGGGTCAGCCCGGCGAGATTGCGCAGGTCAGCGATCGTTCTGTTCTTTTCTGGGACGACGATCAGTTGATCGAGAGGAATGCCGAGTTGCTCAGCGGCACGCGCCAGATGGTCAGGCGACGGTTGCGATCGTTCGGTTTCCCAATTGTGAACGGTGGTCGGGTCCACGCCGATTGCGCGGGAGAGGGCACCACGGCTGATTTTGGCCGCAGTACGAGCTTTCTCGAGGGCCTTCGGCTGGAAGCCGTTCAAAGGCAGTCTCACCTGGATTGTCCGTTCATCGCTGGACATCCTATTGAAGATGTAGATACCATCGTTGCATACCGGGTTTAGATTCCAGTGATAAACACCAGAAGGACCTCGACCAGCAGACATTCGCTGTTCTCGACCACCCGGTGCGCTCGAGTACGAACTGTTCACACGTACATGCGGCCTGACCAGCCGCTAACGGAAAAGAGCTTCCGATGACCACCAGCACCGCAGCACCGCAACGCTCGTCCGAAACTTCCAGCAGCCGCCGCGGCTGCCGCTCCTCGGCACGCCAAGCGTCGGTAGCTAGACTGAAAACAGCCGGAATCCCCGCCCGGTCTACTACACCCAGTCGCGACGACGGGTGGTTCCAGACATCGCGACAATCGGGTTCAGGGGGACGTGACGGGCAGGCTTGGACACCTGCCCGTCACGTCGATACATCAGTCGACCTCGCAAACGTTCGCTACCACGTCAACGCTCTGATGTGCGCGGGAATGACAACCGAGCTGATCGCTCAACTCGCAACACTGCCCGTCGCAACCATCCGGGCGTTGCGCAAGACTTCCACGACGTCAGCACCCCAACGTGTCGTCGACGCAGTCCTTTCCATCACCTTTCACCCCAGCCGCGGCCGCGATCTCACCCCCGCAGTAGGAGCGCACCGGCGCCTGCGCGCACTCAATGCAATGGGCTATGGAGACGATCTCTTGGCAGCGCGTCTCGGCGTCGACATCAACGTCGTCACCGGTATGCCCACCAAGAGCCTCATCCCCAGTGGCCTATGGAAGGCGATCGACAGCATCTACGACGAGCTGTCCATGCGCCCGGGCCCGGATGCAGAAATTCGTGAACAATCCCGTGCAGCCGGCGTCGTACCGCCACTCGGGTGGGACGACGATGAAATCGACAACCCCAAGGCGCGGAGTCAGGAACGAGTTCAACCACGCCAGGGAGCGGGAGCTGTTCCCGTTGACGAGGCAGTCGTGATTCGCCGGCTTGGTGGAGAACAGATGCCACTGCGCTTCTGCGAGCGACGCGAGATCGTGCGCATTGCGTTCGAGAAGGGATGGTCTCCTGCTGAGCTCGCGGCAACGCTTTCCATCAAATATGACTCGGCAGTCACCGAATTGAGCCGCTACCGGCGCGCACTGGCGCGCGATGCAGCTGCCGACAGCGATTCATCGCCAGAAGTGAGCAACCCGCAGGAAACGGCCGCTGAAGTACTCGCTCTGCGCGAAGAATCTGACGAACTGCCTCCTGTCGAGGCTAACTCGGGCCGGGAGCTGGAGCCGATCTTGCTCGACGAAGAATCGCCGGAAGAGGCGACATCGAACGCTCGCGCGGCGGCCGTGCACGACGTGAGGAACGGCCGAGTTCCGTTGCCAGATTCTCTGTCAGGGCATGAGGATGGTGCGACACCGAACCGCGCCGCGTGCCATCTGCCGCGCACTCTGAGTAAGCGCAGCCCCGGAGTAGGCCCTGGTGGTCGAATCATTCGCCATCAACCCAGACGAGACAGGTTGCATCCCAACTTGACTGGTCGATTGCTCGGACCCGATCAACACTTCAACGATGCCATGCAGTGCCGACCGTCGCAGCCGCTGTCACCCGCACATGCATCGCGTCGGCGCGGTCGATTCTTTTCAGGGGCTCGCACCAGTGCATTCGTTTACAGCCACGACAGCGGTCTGCCGCAGCGAAAGGCGAACGAAGGGAAACAACCGCAGGGATACGTGCGCCCGATCGACATCGCTGATAGCGGCTGAAGCAACTCTCGACGAGATTTCCGTTGAAGACTGAAAAGCATGCCAGGACAGTGCATTACGAAGATATTTTACGATTCTTACATATACAGGCATCTCCGGTCCCGACCTGAGAGCCCAGACGGGACCTGCTCATGAACACGACATTCGCCTCCGCGCTCAACACCATGACCCCCGGCGACGCTGTTATGTGTCTTGCTGCCGGGTCAGTCGAGCTTGCTCTCGATGACGCCCCGGAATCGATGCGCTGGCAATGGTTCGCAGACCTCCTGGACTCGCAGTGGGGGCTGACCGGCAGACTCGGCCCGATCCTGACCGAGCAGATCATCTCCGAATTGGAGCAGGTTGCCCGCATGTGCCGCGCCTCCGCGCAGCATTCGCTAGACCCTCAGGTGTGGATATCGGCATACCAATCGACTGCAACGCTGGTAGAAGACCCGGTGGTGATTTCAACGGACGCGCTGCACCTCGCGCTTTCTGCCGCCAACGACATCGCGCTGGAAGCAATGGACACTCCGGATCCTGATTTCTCTGTCGCCGTCACGTTGGCATTCGAAGCACTGACATCGGTAGCGGGTGTTGACCGCGAGGTGTCCAGAAGTTGGATTTTGACTGCAATCGGAGAGTGGGTTGCGAGGACAGAGTCAGCTCACGCGGGCCTCCGATCGGCACAATCGCGCGCAAACGCTGACAATAGGCAGATTGCCAATGCCTCCGTTGTTTCTGCAGGATGCAGCGAGAAGGCAATGCTGAAAGTGAGAGGGAATGCGTGAAACCGTCGTCCAATCAGAGTCGGTGAGTCCGGATCATTTCGGTTCGCCCAGTGCGTCCGTCGCCGGTAACGCGGGCAAAGGAAGGCAACGGCAAAAACGGTCGGTGATTACTCGCGAGAAAATCGTCGACGCTGCTGCCCGCCAATTCGATGCTTGCGGATTCGCTGCGGCAAGCATGAACGCCATCATCGAAAACGGGAACCTCACCAAAGGTGCCATATATTTCCATTTCCCCTCCAAAGAGGAACTTGCACAACAGGTTATCGAAAGATGGTCCACCATGGTGGATGAGGAGTATGCGGCTCTCGGAGAGCCTGACGGAGGTTCCCCCTACAGCCGGTTGGTGCGGTTCTGCAGCGAGGTGGCGCACCGCATCGATGCCGACCCCGGTCTGCGTGCTGGGTTGCTTCTCACTGTAGAACCCTCCGTCACTGGGGGGAAGAGCGCATACATCAAGTGGCGCAATAGTATTGATGACTTGGTTGTCCGCTCCATCGAGGCGGCCGAGATACGGGCGGGCGGCGCAAGCTACCGATTGTCCGATCAGGTGTGCGCGACGTTCATCGGCGGTGCCCAAATCCAGTCAATTGACGTCAGCTCCCCGAATTTGCAAACACGGGTAGCGGACGTGTTTGAAGGACTGCCCGAAAACCCGGACTAGCCCAACTACAGCACCTACGAAAGACGTTTCACTGCAACGTATTTCTATGGTCGCGCATCAGGAACTCAGGGGACTCCCGTATCCACGTTCGCACATGAGCAGGATCGAATCCGCGGTCACTATCCGCTTGCGGAACACCAGGAAGCGTCAGGTATTGAAATGGCACATTCGGACTCGTCAGCATCGTTCCACGACAGGGAAGTCCAAGATCTCGGCTTCGTCGGCCCCGATCGCTACGATTTGGTGCGCATTCTCGGTGGCGGAGGCCCTTCAAGCGATCGCGATTCCTACTTACTCGAGGAATACGAGCGCCGCGACGCTATAGCCCAGAAGTGGTACTACGAAGAAAAAGCCGCGGGTATGAGACGCAATCTCACGGCTCTCGTCGTCCTCGGAGCCTTCCTGATCGTGGCGTCGTTCCTGCTTCCCTATCTCTTCTAAACAGCTGCGCCGCACCTCTGCGCACGAGGTCATTCAAGGTCCAGCCCGTGTCTCGCTTCCGGATTCCCTATCGAGACCCGCCGCAGCGGCCGGTCGCATGAGGCGGCGGTGTGCCTTTCAGTCCACTCAGCGTCCTCGCCCTCGGCCACTGGTGGCGAAGGAATGCGTCACCCCTAGTATCAGGTTCGTGCCGAACGTGAGAACGCCCGACGCCGATATTTATTTCACCGACAGTGGGGGAGCGGGTCCCGTTCTGCTGCTCGGTCATGGATTCTTCATGGATTCGTCGATGTTCGCCCCGCAGATCGATGCACTCGCAGGCAAGGTCAGGGTGGTGGCCTGGGACTCTCGCAGGCACGGCCGAACAACCGATCACGGTGCCGCATTCACGTACTGGGATTTGGCTCGCGACTCCCTCGCGATCCTCGACGACCTCGGAGTCGAGACAGCAATCGTCGGCGGAATGTCGCAGGGCGGCTACACCGCGCTGCGGACTGCTTTGCTTGCTCCGGAGAGAGTCCAAGCGCTGCTGCTGCTCGATACCGAAGCATCTGCCTGCACCGATGACGAAAAAGCTGGATACAGGGCCATGTTCGATCAGTGGTGCAGCGATGCGCCGATCGAACCGCTTGTCGAAGCTCTGGCGCCTCAATTGATCGGTGGAGACTCACGAGAGTCGTGGGCGCCGTGGATCGAGAAGTGGACGTCGAGTGATCGTCGGGCGATTCGGCCGGCTGCGGAGTGCTTGATCGAACGCGACGATGTCGTCGACCGGCTGAGTGCCATCGCGGTGCCGGCCTTGATTGTCCGCGGTGAACACGACATGTCCGCACCTGCGACCAAAGCGAAACAGTTGTACGACCATTTGCCGCTCGCAGTTCCAGTCCTCACCATTCCCGGCGCAGGTCACGCGGCCAATTGGACTCACCCGCAGCCCGTGAACGAGACCATCGCCGCTTTCGTGAAGATGGTCGAAACCGGCTGGCTGTAGCGGTTCGAGCAGCTATTGCGTTCCCGGGATTCGCACCCCTAAGTACATCTGGACGGGGTAGTCGCCGCGCATTTCCGTGTGTACTTGGACGTGAACGCGGTATTCCTCGCCGGTGTCGGCATCGCGCAGGTGCATGAATGGCTGGTGCCGGCCGAATCGGACGTCCTCTTTGTCCCACAGGCGCCGAAAGGCCGGGAACTGGCTCAGTTCTTGCAGGGTTTCGATTGCCCATTCAGGGTTGTAATAGCGTCCCATCAACGCGCGGAACCAGTTCACCGTCAAGGTCGTCTCGGCTTCCCACTCCACCATGACGTGCTTGGACTGCGGCGTGGAGAAGAACCAGCGCAAAACATTGCCGTCGTCGAGAAGCCCTGGAAAGGCGCGATCGTAGGCAGCGTTGCACTCGATGACATTCCATCGCTCGTCCAGATAGGCCACCAAATGTGGATTGAGCGCTGTGATCACCGTGCGCATCTCGGGTGTGATGAGTGATCGGTACTGATCGAGCGTCCACGGCGTGGTCGATGTTTCCCGTTCAGTTTGAGTGCGACGAGCAAGGTTGTACAGATGTCGTCTCTGGGCCGGATCGAGGCCGAGCTCTCGTGAAACATCTTCGAGGAATTTGACCGATGGGTTCGGCGCTACGTTACGTTCGACCTGCGTGATATAGCTCACGCTCCAGTAATTGTTGGCCGCAAATTCGGCTCTTGTCAGACCATCCGGGTGCTGCGGCGTGGATCGGGTGCGCAACGCCCGAACGTAATCGCCCAGGTTGGGCGGTCGGACCGTGTCCATACGTGACCTTTCGCGGGTATCTGTAACGCGGCATAACACCCAAAGCGGAGCTACGACGAAAAGTCAATACTCGCAGGTAACACTCTTTAGTGGTACCGGCAACCCTCGCATCGGCCACACAAACCTGCTGTCCTGTTTCATAAGAAGACTCTCAGCTGCGTGGCAGGCAGGAGAGTGAAACAGCAGGGAGGCGAGTCAACACCGGGGCGGGGAGAACCTCGGAGTTTGCTCCAGAGGGGGATAGCCGTGCCACGTGTACAGCGAGGTTCAGGCAGGCGTTCCAGGAGGTCGCCGCTTGGCCTTCATGTACGCCCGATTCACCTGTTCCCTGGAAATCCCCAACGCTTCCGCCAAAGCGATCTCGATCTTCTCGGTGAGAGCGATCTCACCGCGTTCGATGCGCGTGATCGTGGTGGTCGTCAGCCCGCACACTTTGCCGAGCTGGGGTTGGGTAAGTCCGACCAAGCATCGATAGTCGCTGAGAAAGCGTTGCTCCGGATCCGTGACGACGACGTCGCCGATCTCGATGTTCAACGCCTTCGTGGCTCTGGCCAGGAAATCTATTTGAGGAGACACGGCACCGATCTCCCAATTGCGGATAGTCGCGGCAGTCGTGTCAGCCAAGCGGGCGACATCGCCGCGGGACATCCGAGCTGCCTTTCGGGCAACTGCGAATGCTTTTTTGTCGAAGCCGCGCAGGACGTTGCGGCTCATCGGGTTGGTCCGTCCATCGCTAGACACCATGCCGCAACCCTTCTAATATGCCATCCAGATTGGCTTTTAGATTTGTCATCAGAATTGACAAGAATTGCGGCGAACCTACCGCCACCGAAAAGCCGAGGCAAACCGTTCTGCAGCGCAGTTGGCGCCAGCCAGTCCAGGTCCCGTCCTACTGTCCCTGTACGACCTGCCCACCTCGTCCACTCGTCCACTGTGAAGGACCACCACACATGGCATCCCTACTGACCAAAAAGATCGATTCCATCCGCTCGTCCGGTGACAAACCACCAGCACATAACGGCGCAGACCCGGATGGCCCACCTGATCTGACTACCCGTGCGCGTGTTCGTCGACGCCCGATCTACTTGGCCGTGGGCATTGCCCTTGTCGTCGTCGCTGTGATCGGGATGCTCGCCGCTGTGAGTGCTATGCGCGCCACCACGGATGTCCTCGTGCTCGCCCGCGACGTCCAACAGGGTCAAGTCATCGAGTCGAAGGACCTCACGGTGAAGACCGTCAACGTCGACGCGGACCTGGGTGCGCTCTCAGCAGGTGAACGCGGCCGTGTCATCGGCATGAGCGCCGGCACGCGTCTGCCGGCCGGATCCGTATTGATGCCCGCAGCTGTCACCGACCAGGTAGTGCCCGGGGAAGGCCTGACGATGGTCGGCATCACCGTGGGATACCCACACCTACCGTCGGAAGCGATTGTCCCCGGAGACATGATCCGCGTCGTAGACACACCCCGCGAGGGCGACGATCCGCCCGTCACAGGACCCGTCAACACCAAAGCGCAGGTCTACTCCACAACCGTCATCGCGGAAGCAGGCGAAACCACCCTCAACCTTCTGGTCCCGGAAGCCGAAGCAAACTGGGTCGCCGCCCGCGCCGCCACGAAGCGCGTGTCCATCGTCCTCGACAACCGAGTGCGGTGATTCCCCATGTATCTCGCACTCATCTCAGCATCCGGGGCACCGGGGGTCTCCACGACAGCATTAGCTCTGGCCTTGAATTCACCGAGTAGCAACACGCTCTTGGTTGAAGCTGACCCCATCGGCTCCTCGCCGGTGCTCGCCGGATACCTGCTCGGAGGCCGCTACCACGACAAATCGTTGATCAACCTCGTCGACGCCAACCGTCACGGACGCCTCAAATCAGCGCTGGCCGCCGAGGTGATCACCTTCCCCGACACCACGGTCTCGGTTCTCCCCGGCCTTCTGCATTCCGCTCAAGTCGACGCAATGCGCGCCGTCTGGAGCCCACTCGGAATCCACCTCGCAGGACTCGGGGTCGACGATGCCAACGTCATCGTGGACGCCGGCCGGATCGGACAACACGGCTCACCGGTGGAAATGATCGTCAATGCCACGACTATTGCCATCGTCACCCGCACTACTCGCCCGGCACTGGCAGCACTGCGAGCGTCGATCAACGGATTGCGTCAACAACTGTCCGCTACACAGTCCACGGCAAGCCTCGGGCTGATCCTCATCGGCGAATCCCCGTACAACGCAGACGAAGTAGCCAAGGTCGCGGGACTCGATGTCATCGCGGTCATCCCGGATTCGAAGGACGCGCGGGTGTTCTCCGACGGTGAGGTGTTGACCAAGTGGCGCCGCCGTCGGTCGCTGTATCTGCGTGCACTGCACCGAACGACCTGGCCGAAGATCGAAAAATTCGCGGCCACCCACCAGGCCGACTGGAAGTCCAGCCTCGCCATGACAGGAGACCGACGATGACGACAGACGAGACAGCGCAGACTACGCACAAGAACATCACCGATCTCCCGTTCTTCTCCTCGATGCTTCCAATCGCCGATCAGCCCCAGACTGCCCCCGAACCAGTGGTGCCGGTGCCGGCGGAGACCGCGGATTTCTTCCGCACCAACAACCTTCACGACCTACCGCCAGCGCCGCGGCCCAATGCCCCTGGTGAGGTCGTACAGTCGCAGCGGAGTGCGGCCCCGAAGATCCCAGTCGACCGAAAACTCGTCCGCACCCTGCAGCGAGAAGCGGCCGAGCTGCTGCGCGAACACCGCACCAAGCGGGACCGAGAGCTCAACGATCCGAAGAACACGAAAATCGTCGCTCCCTTCACCGCAGACGAAGAACGCGAATACGGGCGAGAGACAATCACCCGGCTGGTGAAAAACCATGTCCAACAGACGATCCGGTCCGGAGGCGAAACCTTCGATCTCAACCAGGAACACGCCCTCATCAAGGCGATCTTCGACGCGCAGTTCCGCCTCGGACCTCTTCAAGACCTCGTCGAAGAACCTCACATCACAGATATTTACCTCAACGGCGACGCCGTGTACGTCAAATACCCCGACGGACACTACGAATCCAGAGACTCCGTCGTCGACAGCAGCGACGAACTCCTCGAATGGATGAGTCTGCTCGCATCCAGAGCCGACAACGGCGGCAGGCCCTTCTCCAGGATCAATCCCTCCCTCCGGCTCAACATGCAAGGCAACCACCGACTTTCGGTCCTCGGTTACACCACCATCCGGCCCTCTGTCGCAATCCGCATCCACCGCCTGACCAACATCACCCTCGAACAACTCTCACTCGACCACCGCATGATGCCCCCAGAACTTGCACACATGCTCGGGTGCGCCATCCGAGGAAGAGCCTCGACCGGAGTCGGCGGCGGAATGGGCTACGGCAAAACGACATTCGCCCGCGCCCTGGCCAACGCACTCCCCATCCAGACACGAATCGGAGTCGCCGAAACCGAACGAGAACTCTTCCTCGACGAACTCCCAGGCCGTCGAGACTTCATCGTCGATGCAGAAATGATCATGGGCGGCGGTGAGCGCGGCGCAGACGGACAACTTGCCGGCGGCTTCAGTCTGAGCGCAATTCTCTACGAGTTCGTCCGCCAGGGACTCGACTTCCTCGTAGTCGGTGAAATCGCAGGCCTCGAGATCCTCGCCCTGGTCAAGGCCCTCCAAACGGCCAATGGCGGAATTTTCACCACCCACGCTTACACCGCACGCGGTGTCATCGACCGACTCGCCAACCTCGCCCAAGAGCCGCCGATGAACGCGTCAGCGGAATACATCGAGCGGCAACTCGCCGAACACGTCGACGTGATCGTTCAGCTGGCGACGAAGGTCAGGGTCAGCCGCGAAGGCACCACAACCGCAGTCCGATACGTCTCCGAAGTCGTCTACGTCGAACCTGGCGACACCGACAAGCTACCCAGCTTTTCCAACATCTACCGCGGATACTCCGACGGCACAGGCGTATTCGGCAGCATCCCGCAGCCGATGCTACGCAAGCTCCTCGCCGGCGGATTCAAGAAAGTGGACCTCCCTCCCGACACTCTTCGGAGTTTTGACGAAGAACGCGATCTGTTCGACGACGAAGGAGCTGCATGATCATGTACCAACAAATCGGCGTCTTCCTCGTCCTGCTGCTCTGCGCAGGAGTCGGCTGCCTCGTCGTGGGGTGGAGGGACCGCCGCGACCCCACAGCCCCCACTCGCCAGCGCCGCCGAAAGGGCGAACGAGCAAAACTATCGGGCACCACCCAACTTCTCCTGGCCGTCGGAATCGGCGCAGGCGCCACCGTCTACTACCTGAGCGGATGGCTCTTCACGCTCTTCCTCGTCCCCGCCCTTCTCGTGGGTCTTCCCTACCTCCTGAGCCGACCGGAAGCCGAACACCAGATCAGTCGCTTGTCCTCGATGGACGAATGGACACGCAACTTGTCGAGCAGCATGCGAGCCGGCTCCGGAATCGAACACACCATCATCTCGACCCCCATCCCAGAAGCGCTGAAAGACGAGATCACCGCCTTCATCAACAGGCTCCGCAACAATGTCCCACCCGCCGAAGCGGTCACACGATTCGCATCCGACCTCAACGACAGCGTCGGTGACAAGATCTGCGGCGCCCTCCTTCTCGCTATGCAACTGCGTGGTGTCGGCCTGGCCAACGTCCTCGAAGGCCTCGCCGAAGACGTAGGCGACACCGTCGCCCGCCGCCGCCGCATCGAAGCGGACCGCAAATCGACTCGAACACAAGCCAAATGGGTCACCATCATCACCATCGCCGTCCTTGCCGCAGCGTTCGCCTTCACGAATTTCATGGAGCCCTACCGTTCAGGCGGAATGCAGATCGTCCTGCTGATCCTGCTGACGCTCTTCGCTGCGGATCTGTACTGGATGAAACAAGCCACCAAGCCGCCGGTCTACCCGCGGTTCATCGGAACCAACGACCGCGTCGAACGCACTGACCTCGTAGGAGCGCAGCGATGAGCATCACCATGACGATCATCGTCTATACCAGCGTCGGCACAATCGGCATCTACCTCGTGGCCCTGTACTTCCTGCGAGCCCAACCCGCCCTCACCGACGTGATGTCCAGAATGTCCGGACCCGCGCCGGAAAAAGCAAACACCGCAGGAACATCACTCGTCGACGGGCTCGCCAACAAGCTCGGCCTCCGCGTACACCCCTACCTACAAGACAGCCGATTCCTCACCCTCCCCACAGCGGACCTCTCACTGCTGCACAAAGATCCGGCGCACGTACTCGGCGAAAAACTTGTCGCGGCGTTCTTCGGCCTGCTGATCTTTCCGATACTGAATCTGGTTCTGACAGCGTTCGGACTGGGATTGGCATGGTCGATGCCGGCGATCCTCTCACTCGCGACCGCCGTCTTCCTCTTCATGATTCCCGACATCGACATCCGTCGACGCGCAGCTGCCGCCCGCGCCGAATTCGCACAGGCTCTCAGCTCCTACATCGACCTCGTCGCGCTATGCCGACGAGGCGGAGTCGGATCCACGCAATCCCTCGAGATCGCCGCCCAAGTCGGAGACAGTTGGGTGTTCCTCCGACTCGACGAGGAACTCTACGAAGCGGGCCGCTCCGGCGAAGCGCCCTGGAGTGCTCTCACTCGCGTCTCGCAGCAGCTCGGACTCGCAGAACTCGGCGACCTCGCAGACATCATGACGATGACCGGTGACAAAGGCGCCAGCGTCTACACCTCACTGCGAGCCAAAGCCGCCAGCCTGCGCTCCGCACAAACCTCCGCTGAACAGTCCGCCGCCGTCGAGGCAACGGAGAAGCTCGCCATGCCCCTTGCCGGCCTCGCCGGCCTGTTCATGGCACTACTCCTGATCCCGGCGGTATCTGTCATCAGCGGCTAATCAAACCCACGAAAGGAAATCCCTCTGAACAGGCAAAACGAAGAAGGACTCATCGAACGGACTCATCCAGTCCAGGACAACTGCTACACATCCAGCACACCAATAAGGAGCACGCCATGACCACCAAGGCCATCACCACCACCCGCCGCGCAACCCGCGCTGCCATCACCTCGTACCTCGCACTCACGATGATGTTCGTCGCTGCACTCGCAGGAAGCCTTCTGCAGCGTGCAGGCGGTAAGGATTCGGACCGTGGCCCGTCCACCCTCGAGTACGTCATCATGGCCGGAATCGTCGCCGTCGCGGCCATCGCGGCCGGCGCCGTAGTCGTCCAGAAGATCCAGTCCCGCGCGGACTCCATCCCCGACTGAAGCTGCCGAGCGCAGTTCGGATGCTGGAGAACAAAACCATGGGCTTGTCGATAGCGCTGAGGACATGGAGTGCAACTTCGCTCTCCAGTGCTCGGCGCTATCGATGCCCGACAAGTCCAAGCCTTGCCATTTCGAGAACGAGAGAAACGAGAAAAGGGGGTATTAGATGTTGATCGCGATGAGCATTGTCGCCGGCGCACTTGCCCTCTGCGGCGTTGTCTGCCTCGTCTTCAGTTACTGGACGATGGAGCACGTAATTCTGTGGTCAATGTTGGCATCACTTCTGGTGACGTTTTCTACCTTCTTTTTCCCGTGGAGAACATCTTTGGTCGTTATTGGGGGTGTGGTACTCGGAGTGGGGGGTCTTTTCGGTCTCCGCTACATCGTCGACACAACGATCCAACATCGGCGAGGGCCAACCGAAGTGCCCCGCATTCCGCTGTGATTCTTCCTTGTCGAACGAACGATTTTGGAACGGCGACATACGAAAAATTCACGGACCCGCCAAATGAGAAGAGGAATTCATGATCATCGCCATCAGCGCATTGGTTAGTCACTCGACCGGATGATCAGTTGCCAACAGTTTCGAAGAAAGTAGGTCAAGGATGAAGCTTCCAGAACTCGTGATCGCCTGGTCATTAGCAATAATGCTGACGATTTCGCTCTGTGTTGTCCTTTTCGATGAATGGCAAACTGCCCTGCTTGCTGTGATCGCAATCGCCGTCGGCTTGCTGTTCCTATTCGACCTAACCTTCAACGGGTATAACGGTCTCGAAACACTCCTCCTGCTATCGCTTCTCGTTTTTTGGGTAGTCGGGTTTTGTACCTACTTCACTAGTTCAGTGCAAACATCTCTGATCGCGCTTGGCATCGTGGGCACCTGCATCCTGGCGTTCTACCTGATTGGGAGTTCTGTCCAACTCCGACTTGAAATCTCGCGCAACCGATTGCAAGAAGGAGAATCTTAGTGTCGATCATGATGACCGCCTTCGCTGTCGTAAGTGTTCTCAATGCAACAGCATTCACCGACCACCAGGCCCGCTGAAAGGTAGAAAACGGATGATAACCACACTCGGCGTACTGCTCGTCACGATGGCTCTCTTGCTGGCGATAGTAGCCATCATCGATGACCACTCCATGGCGTTCATTTACGCCCCCATGGCTGCGGTAATCATGATAATCGTCCTGCCGTTCCTGGCGACCGACCTGATTACCGACGAAAACACGTCCCGTGCAGCACGTTTCGGCACCTTTGCCGCAGCATTCCCCCTCTCCATAGCCTTTGTAGCCGCAGTGACATGTTCTGCCGTGTTCGTCCGCAACCGTGTGGAAACCAAACGCAGAATCGCAGCCCAAAGAGATCTCGCCACCTAACCCGACCCACCAACCGGACCGCAGAGAAACGGACAGTCATGACACTGGAACAGCTGATCGACCGGTGGCGCCACGACGACCGAGGGCCCACCACGCTCGTCACCGTCATCGCGATGGTCGCTTTCCTGATGATGTTCTCCGTACTGCTGCAAACCGCCCTGTTCTTCCACGCACGGGACGTCGCCAACACCTGCGGCGAAAAAGCATTGCAAGCCACACGTTCTCAGCAAGGGAACCAGGCGCTCGGGCTCGCTGCAGCGAACGCGTGCATCGCGAAATCCGGATCGGGTGACCTTCAAGCTCCGGTCGTGTCAGTGAACAAGACACTCCGCGAAAGCACCGTCACGATCACCGGCAAGTCCCCGTCCCTCGTCCCGGGGCTGGAATTCGCCATCACCGTCGACCACACCAAACCCACAGAGCGCGTGACCAATCCCGGAGGTGTCGGATGAACCTGAACCAGTGGATCGCTCGCGCCCGCTCAAACGATCGAGGAGATGTGACCATCGAGTTGTGCCTCGCGATCGTCGTCCTCCTCGTCCTACTCGGCTGGATGTACGCATACGGCGTCAACCGCCAGGCACATCAAAAGGTCGAGCACGCCGCAGGAGAAGCCGCCCGAGCAGCATCACTCTCACGTACCGCTACTCAAGCCAACCCCCTCGCATACCAAGCGGCCCTGGACTCCATGGACGGTCAAGGACTCAAATGCACGACCATGAACGTCAGCGCTGACACCTCCGGATTCCGCACGCGCCCAGGAGTATCCGCAACCGTCGAAGTCACCGTCAGTTGTGAAGTCTCCTACGACGCCCTCGGATGGCCCGGCGTCAGCGGAGGACGAACTATCGAGGTCACTGCAATCTCACCCATCGACACCTTCCGGGAGCGCACCAGATGATCACCGCCCTGCGTAAGCGACTCACCTCCAGGCTCCCCGAGGAACGCGACAAGGGCGCCGTGACGCTGATGACCGTGATTCTCGCCCCCATCCTCATATTCTTCGTGTGGGGACTCATCGTCGACGGCGGCGGAATGCACACCGCAGCTCAACGCGCGGACAACGTCGCCGAAGACGCCGCCCGCGCGTCCGGACAGCAGATCGTCGGATCGCTCAGTGCGCGAGGGATCGATACGGTTGTCGACCCCGTACGCGCAGTGGCGGCCGCGAAACGCTACCTCGCCGACGCCGGTGTAGAGGGTGAGGTCATCCCCACAGGGCCTCGCACACTGCTGATCACCACCCGCATCGTCTATGACAACAAGCTTTTGCCCCTTGGTTCGAAAGTGATCACGGGCAGCGCAACCGTGAACCTCAACCGCACCAACGCAGGGGAGGTGTACCGGCCATGAGTGCTCGCACAGTCCGATCCCGCCTCGCAGGACTCGGGTACCTCCTGATCCTGCTACTGCTCGTGGCAGGGATCCCCGCAGCACTGTGGGCATTGCGCGGTAATCCTCTCGACATCCCCTTCTCGGATCTCGAGAGTCTGCTCTCCAGCCCCGACGACGGCAGCCTCCTCGTCGCACTTCTGCCCCTCGTCGGCTGGGCCGCCTGGGCGACATTCACCCTCCCGATCCTTGTCGAGCTCGCAGCCACACTCCGGGGCGTCAAGGCACCGAAGATCCGACTTCTCGGATCGCAACAGAAAACGGCGACATTCCTCGTCAGTGGTGCACTGCTTCTACTGACAGCCGGCACCGCAACCGCTACACCCGCACTCCCGCAACCAGCAGACAGCGCATCACCTGCGCCCTACGCACCGATCGCCGCACAACAAGACCCGAGCGGCCCCGCCCACACTCAGATGGACCCCCGCGCTGCACGGCCCGCAGTCCAACCCGCCGGCCCGACCGTGACCACCGAACGCGGAGACACCCTGTGGGGACTCGCCCACACTCACCTCGGCGACGGAAGACTGTTCACCGAACTGCTCGAACTGAACAAAGACGTTGTCCCTGAAGCGGGATTCCTCGCAGAAGGAATGACGCTGCAACTCCCTGCGGCAACCCAGGACGTCGTACAAGGCGCCTACACCGTCCAAGCTGGAGACACGCTTTGGGACATCGCCGACCGAGAGCTCGGCGATCCTTTGCGTTTTTCTGAGATCACCACTGCGGACGGGTCGCCCGCCGGAGACCTGATCACAGTCGGACAGCAATTGATCATCCCATCCGACTCCGCCCAAACACCCGTGCCGGCAGCGGACGCAGCCCCCCAGCCGGCGGTCGTACCTGCGCCGGCGGTGGAGGTATCCCCGGAGGCGGCGACGGCACCTGCGCCGGCGGTGGAGGTAGCCCCCGAGGCGGCGGCACCGGAACCAGCTCAGGCGCAGATACCCAACCCTGCACCGGAACCCCTCCCGGAAATTGCAGCGACACCGAACTGGCAACTCGACCCCATCGAGCCCCAGATGCCTGCGAACATGGCCCCTGATGCCGAAGCGACCGTGACCACCGCCGATACGGAAGACGACTCCTCCAACTCGTCTGACGTCGTCTACATCGCCCTCGGTATCTCCGCGCTCGCCGCCGCCGGCCTGACCGGTCATCTCGCGCTGCGCCGCCGGCAACAGCAGCATCGTCGCCGCCGCGGTGAGCGCATCGCCCTGCCCGCCAAGGAAGCAATCCTTGCCGAACAAGCATTGACGGCCGCCGTCGATCCGTTGACCACCGCTCATGTCGATATTGCATTACGGAACCTCGCGCAGTACTGCCGAGCGAACGAGATCTCCATCCCCCGACTGCTTGCGGTTTTCATCGGCGACGACACCATTGAACTCGGGCTGATCGAGAAGATCTCGCTGCCCCAGCCTTGGATGCAATCAGACGACGACACGTGGATGGTCGACCCACGGGCGTTCCCTCGGTCGGTCCCGGACATCGACGTCAGCCCATACCCAGCCCTGACTGCGATGGGAGCCAGCGACGACGGGCGAGAGCTCATGCTCAATTTGGAGGAAATCGGGCATCTCTCCATCACCGGCACACCTACCGCGACCGCAAATGTGCTTCGCGCGATGGCCGTCGAGCTTGCCGTATCGCCTCTAGCCGATTCCCTTCACCTCAACGTCGTCGGATACTGCGGCGACCTCGCAGGCGCAGTGAATACCGGCCGTATCACGCACTCGGACAACACCGACGAGGTGTTGGCGCGCTTGGCCCGCCACCTCGAACGCGACGCCGACATCCTCGACGAGAACGACATCGAATCCATCGCGCATGCACGGAGCGTGTACGAAACCAGCGAGCTGACTGCTCCGGAAGTCGTCCTCATCTCGGACCCGCTGACAGCTGAACAAACAGAAATTCTGGCCGCGATCGCCGAGAACGCACCGCGGATCGCGTTCGCCGCAGTCACGACGCAGAACGCGAATACTCGCTCCGACTGGACGTTGGATGTCGCCGACGACGGCACTGCAACACTGGTCCGCCCAGGTATCGCAACCGCGCAGCTCACTGTCACAACACTCGACGAAGCCGGCTACGAAAGCATCGTCAGTCTGTATGCCACCACCACGCATGATCCTTCCCCAGCTACCCAACCCGAAACTGCGGACTTCAGTTGGGAGGGGGCACGTCTCGACTTCGACATCACGACCGAAAATCTCATCACCAGTGCCGACCCTGCGGCATTCACCGTAGTTCGCAACGACGACAACGTAATTGAGGGAATCAACTCCGAGACAGTCGGTGACATCGAAACCGACCGTGGCGGCCACACCGAAACCGAAACCGTCGCATACGAGGCTGACGTCCCCACAGCTCCACACATCTGGATCCGCGTCCTCGGAGAACCCACCCTCACCCCACTCACCCCAGGCTCAACGGACCGAGAAAACTCGCGAAGCCTCACCGAAATCGCCGCTCTACTCGCATTCAGCGACGACGGAGTGCCCGCAACTGAGCTCACCGCAAAGATGTGGCCCCACGACGTCGAACTCGTCAACGCGGCCAGCACTGCCGAAGAAGCGAAGACGGCAAACGCGCGGCTCCGTAGCCGCCGCAACCAAGCCGTCACACGACTGCGCAGCTGGATGGGAGATACCGACACCGGGGACGCAGCGCTCATCAAGTCCGGAGACCGAACCGGCCGAACGCCACTTCGCCTCCACCCTTCAGTGACCACAGACTGGGACTACTGGAACCAGCTCGTCGACGCTCACCCTGCGACGACGACAACCGAACGCCTTGAATCTGCACTAGCGCTGGTGACCGGTCAGCCCTTCACCAGCGACGACCCGATTGCCTACCGGTGGGCAGATCACATAAAGCAGGAAATGATCTCCGCGATCACCGACGTCGCAGAAGAGCTCGCCGGCCGCTACATCCGCGGCGAACAGGTCACCCAGGACCTCGATGCCGCAGGAAAGGCAGCCCGGGCCGGCCTCACGGTCGACAGTGCTCACGAAGGCTGCTGGCGAGCGGCCATCATCGCCACCCACTTCTCCGGGGACATCGAAACCACCCAAACCCTCATCGACACCCTCAAAAGCGAACTCGACGAACTGCAAGTCGACGCACACCCGGAGACCAACGAACTCCTCAGACAGCTCGACACCACCACCGACTACCGCATCGGAGCCGCATCATGAACCGCCGCCTCGCAGCCATGCTCACCCTCACTGCGGCGGCCTGCCTGACCGCAAGCTGCAGCATCCTCAGCCCGGAGCCCGGCACCCTCAACACCAGCAGCGGCCCGACCTTTACCGGCCCCCCTGGATCGGGAAAATCACCTGAACAGCAAGCAGGAGAAGGTGCCCTCGCCAAGATCAGCGAGTACTACACCGTGCTCGCACGATTGAACTCCGACCCCGCTGCCCCGCTCTCTGACCTCGATGCCGTCGCGGCCGGCCGTTTCCTCGACAGGACCAAGAAAGAGATCACAACCAGTCGCAACGGAAACCCGACGCCACCAAGCGATCTCAAAGTACTCAAGAACGTGATTACCAAACACGACATCCCCATCGACGAGACCGGCGCACCGACAGCGGGAACTGCCACGCTCCAAATGGACGTCTGCATCAGCAAGCCAGTGGACAAACTCGAACTCGGAAAACCGATCCTGACGAACCCGTCGTGGCCCGACCCAGCAGGATGGAGAGTCACAGCCGACTACACACAACCCGGAACACCCTGCAGCGCCGGAAGCTTCTAGGAGACAACAACATGGCCCACAACAGAATTCGACGAACCACAGCAGCAACAGTCGCAGCTGTTGCCCTACTAGCCGGCGTCGCAGCTTGTTCCAGCAATTCCGACGAGCCGAACGTCACTCTCACTGCGACCGGAAACCCCGCTTTCGATGGTCCAGACGGCAAGACCGAGGCGAAGACGCCCGACGAGCAAGCGCGGAGCCAAGCGATCGCCAAGGTCAACGAGTTTTATGCTGCCCTCGGAAGCATTGAAGCTGACCCAACAGCTTCTGTGGATGCGATCAGCGGTGTGGCTGGCGACCCAGTCTTGAACGACCGAGTCGGGGACATCATGCTTCGACGGTCGCAAGGCATCACCAGTACCGGAGCCATTTCCGTCATCAAATCCTCGGTGACGGATCTGAGCGCTCCAGTAGATGATCAGGGAAAACCCCGCGCGGAAGCCGCCTGGGTTCACGTTCAGGCCTGCACTGATATCTCCGGCTGGAATGCCGTATTTCCGGACGGATCAAGTGCGATGAAGCCCGACCGCGGCCAGTTCGAGTCCACCAACATCACCGTTCGGAACCCCGCGTGGCCTGATTCGAATGGCTGGCGCGTCACAAGTCAAACAGTTGAGAAGGTGCAATCATGCGACTAGCAATGAGAATTTTCGCCACTGCGACACTGGTTTGCGGCGTTCTGGTCACGGGGAGTCAGTCAGCGTTGGCGCAGCCAGGCGTAGGTGGAGGTGGAGTTGACGTATCGTCCTCGCCCGGTGGTGCGAATGTGACAGTGGGTGGCGGCTACGTGAGTGCGCCCGCGGGCTCAGGCGCCGGCGCGGGGGCCGCGGCAGGCGGCGCGGCTGGCAACGCAGGAGGCGGCGGAGGCGGTGCGGGTACTGGCGGCGCCGGCCCCGCTGCTGCACCTCCGTCCGGGGTCCTCAACGGAATCCTGCAAGGCGCATGTCTCGGCACACCGGGGGGATGCCCCGCACCGCCTGCGGCACCCGGTATCGAGGTCCCGCCGACGCCGCCCTCAATGGCGGAGATCATGAATACGGTGTCTATGGCGATCACCGCTATGCAGCTCGAAAAGCCTCCAATGTGCTGGACACCTGAACCTGCGAACTCAGGTGGAGGTCAACGTACCGGTCTCGTGGGTAAGGAGAGCTGGGCTTTCATGTGCCCCAACGACGTTCGTGAATCCACGACAGGCCCGGTCAACAGAGCAGCCACCTCGGGTGTTGTAACCGTCACCGCGAACGCCATCAACACCGGTGTCCTCATCAATCACGGCGATGGAGACGTGCAACTGTGCCCGGGTGCATTGCTGCCGTTCACTCCGTATACCGATGCTGTTGACGCCAGCCCTCTTTCGCCCGCCAGCGGAACTCCATCGCCCACATGCGGGCATCGTCTCGCAAAATCGTCCATCGGACAGCCGCAAGACGTCTTCAAGGTCAGCGCGACCAGCAACTGGGTGGTCACGTGGACTGCCACTTGGCCAGGCGGCACGATGGGTTGGTGTAGCCCCCACTCCGTTGACGTCGATGTACGACCGGCGGGTAGGCGAATTGCAGGTCTTGGTCACACCGAACTGAATTCAGCCAATGGATGCCCGCGTCATTTTGAACTGTCCAGTTCGAGTGACGCGGGCATCTTTGTCGGCAGAACGAGAAGGGAATCATAGGTGGGCACCTATCATCACGTGGTCCTACGCTCGGCGCCAGGCGAATACGTCGCCAGGATAAGGCCGAGCGCATTCGGATGCGACATCAAGGTCGGTAGGGGAGGTTGGTTTGATCAGAATCGCCTCCCGGCCATCATGGCGTTCGCGGAGAAGTATTTCGACTGTTCCCTGACGGCGATCTGGGTAGACGACCTGTCCTGTGACGGTTGGGAATACGACTCGTCACTGGTAGCTCCTTGGGACGGCCCGGTGTCCCTTGATGACGAACCTGAACTTCCTCACCTGGTACCGGCCAGTTCGCCAGGCAAAGCAGACGCCGCTTGTCCGAACATCATTGTCGAGGGGATGTAAATACACGTGCTGACCGGGGATCCGAGCGAGAGTACGTCGTTGTCATTGGGTGAAATTCGGAGGGCCATAGCGCAATCGTCGGTTCTGACGGTGAGACAGAAGCTCTCGTATCTGGGTGCGTGGTCGGTTCATGCTCGTGGTGCATCCCGCAATGCAGCCAGGGTTGAGGACTACTGGCAGGCGTCTGATTTTGCTGTCCGCGTCTCGGCATTGCGCGCCTGTGTGAATGCGGTTGATCCGGAGTTGATTTCGGACTTGTCGGCGACGTTGATCCCATGCGAGGAATCTTCGTATTCCGCGTCCTTTGAGGATGCGCTCAGGTCTGAATTTGGGGGTCCGGTGGGTTCTGCGATCAACAGGCTGGCGCTGGAATGGAATGCGAAGGTCAACCTTCCGTGGCCGATGTTGATGCACCAGGCCGTTGACAGCACAAGCAGGTATCTGGCCGTGGACAGCCTGTCGAGGGCCGATCGGGGAGAGGCGCGATTGGCCGCAGCTTTGGCAGTTGCGATCCCGATGGTGGTGCGTAGTGAATTCGCCGAGATCGGTGTTCGGGGTCGCTATGTTTTGCTGTGGCGGGGGCTGGGGAAGTTTGGGGTAAGCCCTCGACGCAAGCTCTGGCCTGAACTGGCGGGGCGTCGGGTACCTCACGATTACAGCGCGCAGCCTCTGTCGTCGTTTACGGCCAACTTTGAGGTTGCCTTGGATTTCGCGCGTGACGGTGAGGGGATTTTGTTGGCTGAGTTGGTTCCGTTGTCGGCCGTATTTTCGACTTCCCTGGTGTTGGGGTTCTTGGGATTTGAGGTGGTCGTGCGAGATCATCGCCACCGTTGGCTGGTGCCTCTCCGCCGGACCGAGGGCGCTTGGGTAGTTGACTACAGCGCACCCTGATTGATTCATCTCCCCGAGCTGTCGTCCAGTCTCGCCGTTGCTTGCAGTTGCGCGCTTGCGTTGCGTGTTGGATTACCTTGTGGCGGTGTAGAACTGTGGATCGCCAGTCTGGTTGAGTGTGGGTTGTCAATATCGTGAAATTCGAGCAGGCGGGGGAGTTTGGATGAGGCAGCTGCCGACTTCGATTCAGGAGGAGAGCGCTTCAGGTGGGGGGACGGGCCGTTGGGGGGCGTGGCGGAAACAGTTGGTCCCGCTGATCGGTGTCCTCGCGATAATCCTGCTGTTGTTCTGGTTCAACGTAATTTGGACGTCGATCGACCAGTATCTCAATCCAACTTCGGGGGCGGCAGTGGATGTTTCGCCCGATCCTGGAATTGCGGAGGACGTTATCGCTACTAGCGTGGCGGTGGCGTGCGGGTGGTTCACGTTTTTGGTTGTTCGCAGATTCTGGGGCCCGGTCGATCGATCTGCGCCGTGGCTCGCAGGTGTGGGCCGTCGTCGGCGGTTCCTCGGAGCTGCAGGAATTTGGGCGGTCGGTCAGGCTCTGGCAATTGCGTTTCGGGTATTTGTCGGTGAGGGCTCATCTGGTACTCCCTCGGTCGAGGGTGGTTGGTTCTCCTGGGACGTCGTGAAGCCGGTCCTGCTGGCGGGGTTGATGGAAGAGGTCTTCTTTGCCGGGCTGGCGGTGTTGGTAGGTCTGCGATTCCGGATCAACCTCATCGTGGTGATCGGTATTTCAGCGATTCTTCGTGGAGCCTTGCACATATATCAGGGGTGGGAGTTCGCAGTCAGTGCGTTGTTGTGGGGAGGGTTTGCTGTTTTCGCGTACTACCGTTATCGATCGCTCTTGGGATTAGTTGTGCCTCACAGTATTTTCAATCTTGGCGTAGTGGCGGGTTGGATGGGACAGCGATGGTTGGTCGTGGCCGTCGCGGTCGTAGTGGTCGGTTTGGCTGTTGTCTACATCGCAGAGATCGAGAGGTCGCGCGGTTCTCGTTTGGGCACTGAGGGTGGGGTAAACGTGGGCGATCGGCAATCGCGGTCAGTTGTGTTGACCGGTGAGCCTTAAAGGCCAGAAGCATCAAAGAAGGCCCTGTTCGAGTGCGTGAACAGGGCCTTTTGCCAACTAGATGCATCGGAGGATTCGTACGGGTGGGTCGCGGGACCGTGCTCAATGTCTGTGTCTGCCCATATCGTTGGGGATATGACGGAGAATCGAAGCTTTTTTGATCGTCCGAAACCGTGGCTGGATGCTCCCCGCCCGGGGCCGACTGTCGTTGTCGACATCGATGGCGTCGTTGCGGATATGCACAATTTCGAGGGGTTGATCGCCGCGCCGTCATACGCCGATCGAGATTGGAAGCGGTTTCATACCCATTTCGGTGAAGCTTCCCTGAACCGCGCGGGTGGAAAGTTGGTTCGGGCGCTCGACAGTGCAGGTTTCACCATTGCTTACAGCACAACCCGCTTGGACCAGTTCAATCGGACATCTGATCGGTGGATTCGGGCGAAGTCGTTGCCGCCCGGTCACATCGAATCACGGAGCTTGTGGGTGGACGGAACTGTGCGTCGGGCGTTTGATGTCAAACGTCGGCATTGGTGGCGGTGGGAAAACCACTACGCAGAGACGAGCCCGATAGTGGCCTGGATCGACGACGAACCAGACGCAGTCGACGCGCTTCGGGGGGAGGGCTGCCCGGCGTGGTTGTTCTCGGAGCTCTTCGATCGCCTCAAAGTCGGCGATGTGGTTCCAGCGCTCGCGTCCGGACCGGAACCCGTTGATGTTCTCGCTGCGAGGAAGGCGGAGGCTTTGCCGCGGTGGGAGGAATTCGACGAGCGCTTCAAGGTCAAACACGCGCGGTGGCAGAAACGGCACGCGGAACGAATGCGGAGTCGCCAACAGGATCAACGAGTGGTCGGCGATGGAGCTGTTCGCGTCTGAGCCATTCTGTGAAGGTGGCTCACCGCATCGACGATGGACATCGGTGCGGTGAGCCGGAGCACACTACGCCAGCAATGCGCCGCTGACGATGCTACTGCACCCCTGCTTGGAGGTGCGGAGATTAGGCTCAGCCGCATGACCCTCTGGTTCTTGCGCTCTCGATCCAACAAGTACGCGGTGAGAGTCGACATCGCCGCTGCTGCTGCGGATCTTCGTGGGCGAATGCGCGCTGTACGTGAGATCAGCTCTCCTACAGGCAGTGTGGACTGGGAATCGGCGCGTGAGATCGCTGGAAAGTGTGATTCTCAATTCGTGGCGGCCGCCCGAACGCTTCCCTTTCTCGAGAGGCGCTTGGCGTTGGCGTGGGAGCGGTCACTAGTCATGAGTTGTTGGTATGCCCGAGGTAATCGACACGGCTTCGAGCTCCTTGAGGAACGCGGCTTTGCGCTTATGTCGATGCTCCCGGAAGGGGTTCAAGCGTCGGTCTGTCGCGAGTTCGTCGATGCCGTCGACCACCGCCACGAGATGGGCTCGCGCGTCGACGGGGTAGGCGAGTCGGTGGCTGCGGCAGAACTCGCGCTGGTCGAAGTGAATCAGAAAGCGTTGCGCCGACGAATGAAGGACGAGCGACAACTGATCGTGCTCGAGAGCGTGATCGGTGGCCAGTCCGGACGGATCGGTCAAAGCCTGCGGCATTATGTGCCGTGGCTCGACTTCGCGTGTGAGTACCTCGAGGACCCACGGGAGGTTCAGGAGCTGGAGATGCTTGTCGCTCGTTGGCGCATCGAGCGTTCGAAATACGTTGTGGAGAACCCGGATTATGCACACGTGCGGATTGTCGACGTGAAGACGGCGCAGGGCGGACCGCACCACAGAGAGGGCAGGTAGATGAGTACCGAACCATTTCGAATCAGCGAAGGCAGCGCTCTGCACGCCGATGACCCGGATCCTTTGCGGCAGTACTGGTACACCGCTGATGACCTGGTGGATACCTTTGGTTACCGGCGGGACGCCTTGGAAGGTTTGTTCGGTGAAGCGACGCCCGGGCCTGGCGGGTTGGGGTGGACGACGTCGGTGGTGTGGAAGATCGAGAGTGAAGTGATTGTGCCGGCGGTGGAATTGTTGGAGTCGAGTTTCCGCGATCAGGAGTCGATTGATCTCACGGTGTATCGGTCGTCGGCTGGCTGAGGCTCGGAGATTAACTGCCGCTTGCGGGGCCTTACATGTTGAGCTGGTTGGCCAGTCGACTGATCGGGCGCGGCTCGATGCTCAGGTTCCTCGGCTGAGGAACTCCGATGATGTGCACTCCGGCGCTGGCGCGGACGTGTGCGTCGCCGTTCACGGAGACAGAGGAAGTGTCTGTCGCTGCGACGAGAGTATGGCCGGCTGCTTGGACGTGGCACTGGGAGTGGGCGAAAACGACAGCCTGATCTTCGGCGCGAATCTTGGCGTGATCGGTACCGACAATGTGGCTTTTCCCGCGCGCTTCGATGGTGACGCCATCGAATGCTTCGACGTGCGCGAATTCGTAGGCGGTGACACGGGCGCGGTGGGAGGCCTGTAGGAAGCATCGACCGGCGGCAGCGATGGATCCTCCGCTGATTCCGCCGCAGGATTGGCCGATGATCTTCACATCGACTCCGTTTGGGACATGCCCGAGGTCGAACCACAGGTCAGGGTCGGCGTCGATGATCAGTCGTTTGGCGCCGCTGCGGATGTGGTGGGTGTATTCGCTGAAGCTGTGAACGATCAATGCTGGACGGGAGGAACGTGCCGGGTGGAGTCGGGCGCGGCGGCGGTCAGCTTTTCCGATTGGGGCGTTCATAGGGTGATGTTGCCTCTACTGGTGAGTTTTCGAGTGGTTTTGGTGGCGGCGAGTCCGGTCACGATGCGGGAACATCGTGGTTCGAGAGCAGCACGAGCGGGTTTTCAGGCATCTGAGATGGCGCGGTCAGTGATAGTCCATGGCATGGGCAGCGCACGCCCCAGCGGCCAACCGATGAGTTCGGAAGCCCGCGCTGTCCGGTAGAGCGGTTAGGGTCGGGTTCTGCCTGTGACCACGGGTGATGGACGCGCTGAAGGAGCTTTGTGAGATGGCCGAATCGAATGTGGAGTCGGGAAATGCTGCCGCCGGTGCTTCGACTTCTCTCTTCGCTGAGGAGGCCGAGCCCACAACGCCTGGCCGTGGTCAACGACCGGGGCTCGTCAGCGTCGCCGACGCAGGAAGGCGGAAACCCACTCTCTCGACGTATCTGCCGATCCTGGGTGTCATTGCTGTGAGTGTGGCGGTGTGGATCGCTGCTCGCTGGGCGTTCGGTCGTCACGAGCAGGCTGGTCTGTGGTCGGTCGCAGCGTTCGCCGCTCTGGCTGGTGCGGCGGTGAGCGTGGCGGTGCGTCCGATGATGGCAAGTTTGTGTGCACTCGTGCAGATTCCCGTGAGGCCGACCAGTCGCCCGATCGTCCCGGCAGTGGCAACAGCAGGATTGTGGTTCGGGGCGGTGATGGTCACCGGCGGCGACGCGATCTTGCCGGCATGGCTCACGGTGGCGGCTTTGTCTGTCTGGGCCGCGTGGATTGACCACTTCACCTTGCGGTTCCCCTTGTCGTTGATCCGTGCAGTCACCGTGTCGGGTCTGCTGCTCGGCGCGATGGCAGTGGTGGTCGATCAGGACCCTGCCTCGGGTCTTCGTGCTGTGGTGGCCGGGGCCGCGATATTCGCCAGTTACCTGGTGTTCGCGATCATTACTCGCGGTCACCCCGGTTTGGCGGATGTGAGGTTGAGCTTCGTTCTCACGGCAGCTGTCGGATGGGTCGGTTGGATGAACGTGGCAGCGGCGGTGCTGCTCCCCAATGTCTTGGCAGTAGTCGGGGTGGCGGTCACCAAGGTGTTCGGCGGTGGAAAGGTCCGGGGCGTGGAGTTCGGGTTCGCTCCGTACCTCGTTGTCGGCACAGCGCTCGCTATTGCCTTGCCCGCGGGCTGGTGGCTGCTGTGAGCCGGAGCAAACGTATCCGAATCGATGAGAGGAACTGGACTTGAGGTGGCGCCGCCGGAATCGTTTTCATTCACCGAATCGGGTGGAACGGGTGAATGAGTTCCTTGATCATGTCCAGGAGGTCGCAGACCGCGCTCTGCCGGCATCAGATGCCCCGGGATCTGCCGGTGTGCGACGTCTGCACGTGGTCGCCTCGATGATTCGTGAGCTGGAGGAGGACATGCGCACTCACAACGCCATCGCAGGCACGACAGTCGAGTCGGTCAGTCTGGGACAGTTCTACGTGATGACCGCGCACGGATGCGCAGCACGGCTCGCGGCGGATCTCGATGCGGAAGACACTCCGGAGCGCGATGACGAAAGACTTGCCGCACTGGATGAATTTCATGCTCTTCAAGCAGCCACCGGAATCACCGTCAATGTTCACCGGATGCCTACTTCTCCGGAAGGGATCAAGGTTCTGACGGAGTTGGTACGACGAGCTCACAGCGGCGACATGACGCCGGCGCATGTCGAGAATGTGAGTGAGGTCGGTAGATTCGGTGCACTTCTCGACTGCCCTGTCCCTGACCGCGATCTTCGCGGGCTGGTCGAACATTTCGAACGTTTGGCGAACGAGGCGTGGGCCTTGACCCCGCGGGTTGGACACGCTTGATCCTGGTCTCAGACCGGGGAAAGCGAGAAGATCTAACCCGATGGCAAAGAAAAATTACTCCGAAGAGTTCCGCCGCAACGCAGTCGAGCTGTACCGCGACACCGACGGCGCGACCGTAGCCGGGATCGCCGCCGACCTCGGCATATCCCACGGCTCCCTGACCACATGGCTGAGAAATGCAGGAATCCCAATCCGCAGACCCGCCACCACCGCTCCGGGGCCCGGCACCGGCGAAACACCCGAGCAGGAAGCCGCCCGACTCCGCGCCGAGGTCGCACACCTGCGCGCGGAGAAAACCAAGCTCGAAACCGAACGAGACATCCTGCGATCGGCGGCCAAATATTTCGCCGGAGAGGCGAACTGGTGAACCGCTTCCAGTTCGTCGCCGACCACTCCGACACCTACCCGGTGAAGCGGTTGTGCCAGGTCATCGATATCGCCCGCTCGTCGTACTACGCATGGATCAACGCCGGGCCCGTGCGAGCTGCCCGCGCCGCAGCCGACGTCGAACTCGCCGACAAGATCCGCGCCGTCCACACGGTGGACAACACCTACGGGCGGCCCCGGATCACCGCCGAGATCAATCACGGACAACCCGCCGACCAGCGGGTCAATCACAAACGGATCGCACGGATCATGCGCGCCAACAACATCGAGGGCCTGCGACTGCGCCGAAAACACCGCACCACCATCGCCGAACCAGCCGACACTCCGTCGCCGGACCTGCTCAACCGTGATTTCACCGCGATCGCACCGAATACCCGATACGTCGGTGACATCACGTATCTGCCATGCGGGGACAGTGAGTTCTTGTATTTGGCCACGGTGATCGACTGCTTCTCCCGCCGCCTGGTGGGCTGGTCGATCGCCGAGCACATGCGCACCGAACTCATCGAAGACGCCTTGGGTGCCGCAGCGCTGACCCGCGGCGGCCTGGCTGGCGCGGTGTTTCATTCTGACCACGGAAGTCAGTACACCTCAAAGGATTTCGCGTCGCTATGCAAGAAGCTGGGTGTCACGCAGTCGATGGGATCGGTCGGAACGAGCGCGGACAATGCCCTGGCCGAGTCGTTCAACGCGACACTCAAACGCGAAACACTGCAAGGCGCCCAGCGGTGGGAATCCGCTCGAGCAGCGCGGCTGGCGGTGTTCCGGTGGATCACCCGCTACAACACTCGACGCCGGCACTCGTACTGCAACTATCTCAGCCCTGCCGACTACGAAAACGTTCACACATCCGATAGCTTGCAGCAAGCCGCGTAATCACAAATCCCGTGTCCAACTTCCGGGGTCAAGGCCCCGTCCCGTCCTATCGGTTCTCGGATGCCGGTGGTGCGTGCTCGAACATTGGTGACATTCTTCGACCAGTATGCGGCCAGGCTGATCGGCACAGGTTCGAATACGTTGGCGGCGCCGCATGTCCTCGAACACGCAACGGTGTGTGAGTTGTCCGAGCGCGCACGCTGGCATCTCGATCGAGTAAGAAGCATCCGACGCTAGGGGCTGAACACCTGCGGATTGTTTCGGAACACGAATGCTTCTCGGACGGGGAAGTGGAGGAGAGGATTGCAGCATGGACGAGCGAGCGAGGGACGCGAAGTCAGATGTCGTGCAGACTGAACTTCCGTGCGAGTTCTGCGCCGAGCACCCGCAGTACTTTGCCGGTGACCCTGTCGGTTTCGTGCGCGCAGCGAGGTGGGCAGCGGTCGTCAAAGACTGTTGTCATGGCAACGCCCCCGTGGACTATCTACTGTGCGACGAACATTGGGCCATGATCCGTTTTCAGCAGTTGCCCGGCCAGTGCCGACGATGTGGGCGTATCGCCTACTCGGTAGCCGATATTGTCAGCACCGAGATTCCACTCGGCCGGACCGCTGAAGGCGCATGGCCGTTGGTGGGGCGTGACATCCCTGTTCCTCGATTCGTTGAATAGGTCCCGCGACAGACTTTTTGAAGGGTGAACAGCAGCGTGTTGATCATGGCGCTCGGAGAAGGTTTGACGCAGGGGCAGGCAACGATCATCGCGGCGGCGATCGCAGTGGGGGCGGCGAGCATCGCGTTCGTGGGAATCCTGGTGAAGGCACGAGCCGACAGAGCGTTGCATGAGGCCACCCTCGGTGAGGATCGTGCAGTCCAGCATCGACAGCAGGTGACCGACGCTCTCTTGTCCGCACTTGAGGCGATGAACCGGGCTGATGAGTTGGTGTCGAGTAATAACCCGACCATGGAGCGGGACTCTGATGCCTACCGTGACCGCGACAGCCGCTACTACGCATGCGTTTCTGCGACGTTGAAACTGCAGATATTGGGGCTGGAGGATGCGCACTTAGCGATGTCCAAGTTTACGGGTTCACTTGGCCTCCACTGGATTATCGCTGACGAGGAAGGCACTGCGAGGCCGCATCGGGACACGTTCGGAAAGATCATGCAAGCAAAGGCGTCGTTACCGTATACGTTCAGCAGCACGCTAGCGCAGTTGGATCACCGGGCGTTGCACCCCTGAACGGGAGACCGTTTGAGGGCCGTCGAGGATCACGAAAACTGAAGCGGCTCTTGGTTTGATCAGGTTGTGAGTGCAGACTTTGTCCGTGAGAATTGGTGTGCGATCTGCACCGCCTGAACGCAGGTCGTGTCCCCTAGCTGGGTGCCGTGGCACCTAGTCAATCGGTCAGGCCGGCGGCGAAGTGATCACCAGTCGGCGAGGAGGTTGAACACGGCATGGCTGGTGATCGAGGGAATCAGGGACCTTGTCCAGATGGCAAGACCGCCCCAGAGCAGTCCGGCGATCACCATGTGCACCGCATTGAGGGCTGAAAACGTAATGTGCCCTATGCCAAATAGATAGCCGAGAAGGATCCACAGTCCGGCGATCATCATGAATGCTGCCCATTTCGGCCAGCCACCACGAAAATAGCGGCGGGTGAGGACAACTGCGACGACCAGCGGTCCTCGCCAAAGAACTTCTTCTGCGACGACTCCGGAGATCAGTGTGAGACCGGGAATGTGGGCTGCCCAACCTGCACTCAGCCAGGTGGATCGTTCGGCGGTTGCAGCGAGTTGTTCAGGAGATTGCTGCGTTCCGACCGCAGCGACGGTGAGGTCGAAGATCGGTCCTCTCAGCAGTGCGGTGATCGTCAGTGTGACGATGCTGACGGCGACAAAGTTCGCGATGGTTGGGGGTTGTGGGAGTGTGCAGCCGATGCTGCGCGCGGCGCGTCGGGCTCGAGCCGTGGCGACGCGAACTCCGCGCGCAGAGTAACCACCGATCGGCCGTATGAGGAAGACGAACAGGGCGCCGGTGAATAACCCGAATCCGAGAATAGTAAGTGATGCGGCGTTACTTTTTTGCGCGGACATGACTGGTACGAGTGCCATGAAAAGGATAAATCCGCTGAGGCAGAGCGCCGAGAACGTCCGTAGGGCACCGATCTTGAAGACGGCGTACCGGTGTGGCGTTGCATACGTGTGTACGAGCTCACCGAAGGTTGGTCGGGACTTTTCGGGCACAGGGGTGGCCCTTTCCGGTTCGAGTGCATGAGTGAGCGAGTTCGGGCCCGAGTTCCCTATCTCGTGCCGCCCCCCGTTTCGTCGTCCGCCGCAAGGAAACGTCACGTATACGCCCTGTGCAACTTCGGGCTCGCTGACCAGGTCATGAATCGGCGGGGTGGTGGTTGGCGCTGAGTTGTCCAGGTCCGAACCTATGGTCCTCCCACATGCCGTTTGTGACGACGAGGAGTGAGCCTGATGACTGTCGAGATTGTTCGTATTCATCCAACCGAAGCGAAGAAGATGCGCAGGCTTCACCGGCACTGGTCGCCGGGTACCGACGCTCCGGCGGGGCTTGGGGGAGCAGGGACTGTGGGCGTCGTCGCATCGTCGGAGTACCGGCAGCTCGGGTACGCGCTGGCCTCGGCGCCTCATGGGCTGATTCGGACCGCGCGCCAGGCAGGTTGGTCTGCGGAGGGTTGTGAGCAGCTTGCTGCACACGTCCGCATCGTCGACGCTCTCATCGTCAACCCGGAGGTTCCCGACGCGACCACTGTCCGGGCCGCGCTGATCGAGCGGTTGATCGCCGAGCTCAGCGACGACACGGCCGGCAAGGGGCGCTTGTACGGATCGACGGAGGACCTTCCGGAACGGGTGCAGTTCTGGCGCGAGTTGGGGTTCGAGGTGGGCGAGCCGAATACTCCGACGACGTGGGAACATCCGGGATGCCGCACATTGCGAGACAGCGGCGAGAGCCCCGGCTTCAGACCGTTCACCAGAACTCTGGGAGGGCCGCTGTGAACGGCGAGGAGGGCCGCTCGCACACGCTGGTTGTCGCGGACGGAACCAGACTCGCGGTCCGCGAGGTCGGATCCCGAACGGCGCCGCTGACGGTGATCTTCGTCCACGGCTTCTGCCTACACGCCGGTGCCTGGGAGCCTCAGCAACGCTATGTGAGTAGGAAGTGGAGTGGCCGTGCGCGGCTGGTGTTCTTCGATCACCGAGGTCACGGTGGCTCAGGGGGTGCCGATGCCGGCACCTACACGATCAGCCAGCTCGGGCGAGACGTCGAGGAAATCATTCGGGTGGTAGCGCCCACCGGACCCGTTGTCCTCGTGGGTCATTCGATGGGCGGTATGGCGGTGTTGTCGTACCTCGCACAACACGCCGACTCGGCATCTCGTGTGGTCGGCGTGGGGTTGATCTCGACCGCCTTGAGTAACGTCGCGGGCGCCGGCATCGGGCGCGCGTTGAATACCCCGGCAGTCTCACTGCTCGGCGGTGCGTGCGCGCACGCACCGAGATTGGTGTGGCGCAGCTGGAGTCTCTCGCGGCGGCTGCTGACCCCCGTCATCGGCGCGACCTGTCCCATGGCTCCGAGCTCGGGCCTGCGGGCGGCAGCGACGTCGTACGAGATGGTCCACGCGACACCGATTGCGACGGTGGCGGCATTCTTGCGGGACCTGCGTCTCTACGACGCGTCTGCCGCGGTGGGAGCGCTGGGGCGCATCCCGGTATCGATCATGTGCGGAACCAGAGATCGGGTCACTCCGATCTTGCATTCACAGCAGCTGGCCGCGCTTGTGCCGAACGCCGAACTCGTTGCCGTCGCCGGTGGCCGGCACATGGTGGGTCTGGAGCAACCGCAGGTCGTCGGAGAAGCGCTCGATCGGCTGCTTGTCCGTGCGCAGACCTATCACCGGGAGCATTCACCTACAACGGATCTGGTCGGAGCGTGACGTGAGCGTAGAGAGTGCAGCAACCGCAGTGCGGTCCATGATCGCCGACATCGACGTGGACCCGGAGAGCGAAGAATTCTTGGGCGCGCTCGACCGGTTGTGGGAGCAGATGCTCAGCGAGCGCGTGGCGGAGATCGTCGGGCTCAGGCGTGAGCAGACGTGGAGTGCTGACGAGCCTGGATGGGAAGGAAATTCGTCGCTCGACTACTACCCTCGGCGCGATGTGTGGCGCACGACGGTACATACCGGTCGCACCGCCGGCGGTGAGGAAGTGAAGATTCCGCTCGCTCTTCTCGCGCCGGTTCTGATCGGACTCGTCCCGGTTCTTGCCGGCGTGACTGCGCCGGCGAACCCACTCGTCGCACTACTTGTCTGCATTGGTCTCGCCGCAGGGGTAGAGGCGGTGGGGTTGTGGTGGTGGACCCGCCGCGATCCACTCCGCCTGAGTGCGGAGGACAAAACCGAGATCGGCGTCGCTGTGACAGCTCTGCAGACGTTGATCTCAGCGGGCGGAACGCATGTCGAGCTGCGGTTGGCGTTGGCGGCATCGGCACTCGTCGACGAGATCCGCACCGTCCCTGTATGGGAAAGCGAGGATCTCGACATAGGCCGCATACGCCTGAATCTCGACGAGCAACTCGCCGACATTCTCGCGCACGCCGGTGAACTCGCCACAGTGCGAGCAACTTTGGGAACCCCAGCGGCGGGTAGCGGCCCGCAAGCCCTCGCAGCGAGGGAAGCTCACCTGGTGAGCAGCCGGTGGCTGGGGCGCGTCGAGCGTTCGCTGCTCACACGTGTAGCTGCGCTGTGGAGCTATCGTCGTCATCTGCTCGAACTGCAGGAATCGATCACTGCCGGTGAATCTCTCGACAGGATTCACGATGGAGACCGGGCCATCGAGGACCTTCTGGTCAACTCGGCCGGCGATGATGTGGCGGCCTCGGCGATAGATCAGTTGGCGATCGACCTCACAGACCTTCGGCGCGCACGAGAGTCCGCGTTGGCAGAACTACGCGGAGAGCTCTACGAATTCGAGGAGCGGGACTGATGGGGAGAAGTCACGACAGGATCAGCCCGGACCGCGGTAACGGCGTCTTCGACCCAGATCGGGGAGAGAGCGACATCGCCACCCGCAAAGAAGGTGCCTTGATCTCGGAACACGCCTACAGCACTCGTGCCGACATTCGCAGCGGAGCACGCGAACTCGACCATGCAACAGAGAACTTGCCCGGCCTCACCCGCGCAAGTCGAGACCTCAACCGGGCCTATCCACGCCCGACGCCGGCACCGATCGAGAACCACAGGTTGCGCCGAGAACTGCCGGCCGCGATCGAACTACGTCGCTCGCTGTCCGCACGGCAGAAAAACGCACGCTCTGCCACCAAACGGCAGGTGCTCGATTCGATGCCGCAGGCGCAGTACAACGCCCTGTCGGCATTGACGTCGGACCCGAACGCTTGGAAAGAAACGAACAACGCGCTTTCTGCGGTTGCCGGCGATGCCGTCGAACTCGACGACAGCAGGCGAAAGCAGGTGCAACGAGTCGACCGCGCCATACAGCGGTACGAACGTGAATCCGGCCGCGGACATCTCGTCTACACATCCGTCAGCGTTCCCCATGCTGTGGTCAACCCGGCGGATCTGCCTGCCACGCTTCAACCCGGCACGGTGCTGTCCTTCGACCGGTTCACTGCAGCGACGCACTCGCTACACGAGCTCGATTCCACCACTCGCCCGACAGATGTCGTCTTCGAGATCTCCACAGAGCGGGGAATGTACTACGGGCAGTCTTCACGGATGAACAACTCACATCATTTGCTTCCGAGAGGAATCCAATTGGACGTGGTGGGTGCACATTTCGTGCCGTACGAGCGACCTGGACAACAACCTGGCGAACGTCTCGTCGTGCAACTGACTGACCACAGACCCGAAGGAGAACAACAATGAGCAAAGACCAGACGTCGCGCCATCGCCGCCCGGACCTGACATTTCATCCTGACATTCTCGGGATCCCGGCACAGTTCCGAGTCGTCGACACCCGCCGAGCGGAAGAGTCGGGCACCGTGCAAAAACATGAGAGTGTGGCCCCTGACAGTGTGTGAACCATCGCCATAGGCGATGCCTCCAAAGACAGGAGCCTGCCGACTGTGAAGGATCGGAATCGCCGCACCACGGAGACCGATCACGGTAAGACTGGCCGACCGCCGATCCAGCGGCGAGCAAAAGTCGTGTCTTTTCATCGTGATGCTCTGGCCATTGTTGGTACTCCGCTACCTGGTCACCCGTTGATCGGGCGGCCGGACTCACTTCATGCGCTGAATCCATGGGTTCGCAGTGTTTTTCGAGCAAGGAAAGGTATCGAAATGAGGAGCGGCGCTCTGCGTCATCTGGATGCCTGTGGGATGACCTTGTGATTTCGGATGCGCGTACGACCAGTGACGTGGGTTCGTTGCTACAGTTTCTGCTCGCGACCCAACCTCTCAGTGAGGTGCAGGTCGTTGACGGATGTAGGGAGATGCGTCGGCATGTGCGATTGCATCCGTTGCCGGCGAACCGTGGCGGCGATGCGGTGTGGGCGCAGTCGGCAGCGTCTGTGATGGAGAAGCCGCAGCGGACGAGATCTGGCTTGAAGTCGTCACCGCGTGGACCGAAGTCGCCGGTGCAGTCATGGACAGCTGTTTTCAATGTCTCGGCGGATGCTTTTGTGGGAGCGGGCGGTGACGTGTCGGCGCTGTCGACTGCCCTGATGAGCCGACTCGGTATCGCCTCTGACGACGGCTCGTGGAGGTGGATCGCGTTGTCTTTCCCTGTTGTCGGAAGGTTTGTGCGGCGGATTCAGCTGGCAGCGACACCGCTGGACAGTCGGGATCCGACGTGGAGTCTGCTCGGCCACGAGAAATGGGCGCCGCGTACTGCCGCGAGGGTGGTCGCGGACGCAGAGCGTGGGTTTCTACGCTGATGGCCATCAGGTAATCGGATCCTCCACTGGCGCTCGTGTGCGGCAACATGACTTGCTGGGGATTCGCTGTCGGGTTGAATTGGAGTATGAAGTGGATGGCGAGCATCGTGTCGGCAATCAGCCTCGTGCTGCTCCTCAGTGGGTGTGGCAATGGTGAGGAGGAATTCACAGCCCGACCGGGGGCTCAGCAGTACGGCTCGGCGAAAGAAATCGCCGATGATCTCGCTGCGGCAGGAATTACCTGCGAAAGCTTCGCTCGGGATGCATCAACTGAGTACTCCGCTGACGCC